>DYHQ01000155.1 GCA_020724065.1 Candidatus Puniceispirillum sp.
GGAATCAAATCTTTCGCATCAGGCCGATGACCTTGCCCAAGATTTGAAAATCGCGCTTGCCCTTTTCGACGATAATCGGTGAAAATCGAGGATTGGCTGGCATGAGGCAAATTCGCTTCTTCTCGGGCCGGAAGTACTTGACCGTCGCTTCCCCTTCGAGCATCGCGACCACAATATCCCCACTCTGAGCCATGGATTGAGGGCGCGCGAAAAGAATGTCCCCGTCAAAAATCCCGGCTTCCTTCATGCTATCCCCCTTGACTCGTAAGGCGAAAGTGTCGCCACTCCCGACAACCGTTTGATCAGCAGCGACATGCCCTTCAAGATTTTCTTCAGCAAGTAGCGGTGAACCAGCCGCAATTCGGCCTATTAGCGGAATCAATCGCATCCCCTTGGGCCTGCGTGCGCTCTTTTCTGTCAGTGAAACGGCGCGGGAGAGAAGGGGGCTGCGGGATAGATACCCCTTGTGCGCGAGGCCGTCCAAGACATACCGGACGCCATTCGTCGAAGAGATTCCTGTCGCCTGTCCTACCTCCCGAAAAGTCGGCGGGCGGTCGTATTCCTGAAGATACCGCCGAATGAAGCTCAGCACGCTTTGCTGTTTCTCCGTAAGGTCTGGTCGCATGGTGTTGCCTTTCTTTTGTTCGTTTGTTCAAATATACTGAACATTCGTGCAAAAGTCAAGAGAAAAATGAAGGAATTTGCTGCTCAGTTGAGGGAGAATTTACGCCTTGCCGAGTCTGTTGCGTGTGTAGGGGATGAGACCTCCTGCGTCAACGATGCCGAGGATGGCCTCGGGGAGGGGTGGGAAATCGAAAGTGTCTGTGGGAGTCGTGATTTTGCCTTTCTTGAAATCAATGGTGACCGTGTCGCCCGGTTTGAGGTGGTCAGAGGCTTCGGTGGAAGTCACCATAGGCAGCCCAATGTTGATGCAATTGCGGAAATAGATGCGCGAGAAGCTCTTTGCAACGATAGCCCCGACGCCTGCTTCTTTCAAGCATATCGCCGCCTGCTCGCGTGAGCTTCCGCATCCGAAATTCTTTCCCGCGACGATAATATCCCCAGGCTTTACCTTTTGAACAAATTCCGAATCCGCGTCTTCCATCGCATGTTTCGCCATTTCCTTCGGGTCATTGATGGTGTAGGTGTACTTTCCCGGGAAAATGACATCCGTATTGATGTTATCGCCGTATTTCCAGACGCGACCCTTAACAATTTCCGGCATGAATATTCCTTTCGAGCTTAATCATTCCGCTCACGCGAGACGCGTGCCGCGGCAGGTCAAACCCCTTTCCGAGAGGACGGGAGACATGCAAAATGCGTAGCGCCCAGCTTGCTGGGCCATTATTGTGCACGAATTCCGCGACCGTAATGCATCATGGCGATTCATGAAGAAGCACCGCCCGAATTGCGAGACATTATTGTAAGATTTCATAGCCCAGCAAGCTGGGCGCTACGATTTCTGGCACTAAAGCCATTTGCCGACCAAGATTCCCGCAGCGAGAAGGAGGCCATATTGCATGTGGAGCTGCGCGGTCAGGACATCGGCGAAAGCAAGAGGCGAATCGGGTTTGTTATCCAAGGCGCGCACGACTTTCACGACCTTCAGGGCCGCTGGCACAGAAAGCAGAGCAACAAAGACATACCACTCCAGAAGGCCCGTTAATACCATAGGGAGCAGCCAGAGAAATGCCAGAGCCACCAGCCCACAGTAGAAGAGCGAAGAGATTCGGGGATTCAGGTGACTCGATAGCGTTTTAAAGCCGGCCTTTTGATCAGTGAGAATGTCGCGCAAGTTGTTCGCGTGAAGGATGGCGGTCACGAGAAGAGCCACAGGCACGCTGATCAGCATCGGCTCCCAGGAAAAGCTGCTGGTTTGCACGAACCACGCGCCCCAGACCATGAGAACGCCGAAGAGAAGAAAAATCACAGGCTCGCCAAGCGCGCGATATTTCAGATTGATAGGTCTGGCTGTGTAAAAGTAGCCGCCCAACAGCCCACCCATCCCCAGAGCCACGATAACCCAACCGCGCACCGCCACCAAATAAATCCCGATGAGGAAAGCGAGCAGGAACATCAACAGAGCGGCGTGAAGAACTTGCTCAGGGCTCAGTATCTTCTGCACCAAAAGCCCTGAGCCGCTCGTGGGTTGAGTATCTGCGCCCGTCTTGAAGTCATAGAAATCGTTGAAGAGATTGCTGCCTGCGTGGATGAACAGCCCTCCCAAAAGCGCTGCGATGAAGTAAAGCGGATGAAAATAGCCTTGCGTAACCGCCAAGGCTGTTCCCACCAAGACAGGCGTCAGAGACGCCGTGAAGCTAAATGGCCGAGTGGCACGAAACCATATCTTTGCGGATGGCATATTGGATTCTCCTTTTTCGATAAGACAAGAGTTTCTATCTATATGTCCCGAAAATCAACGATCTCACCGGCAATGGCACTTGCGGCAACGGTTCGTGGTGATGCCAAGTAAATCTCAGCTTTTGGATTTCCCATGCGACCGAGGAAATTCCTGTTGGATGCTGAGATGCAGACATCACCGTCAGCCAAAACGCCTTCGTGATTGCCCATGCAGGGGCCGCATCCAGGATTCAAGAAGACAGCGCCCGCTTCGATGAGCGTCTGAACATAGCCTTCCTTCAGCGCAGCCAGTAGCGTCTCTCGTGAGGCGGGAATGCAAATCATGCGCACGCCCGGATGAATCCTCTTTCCCTTTAGAACTTGCGCGGCGACTGCAATGTCTTCCAGACGGTTGTTGCAGCAAGAACCCAGGAAGGCTTGTTGAATCTTTTTCCCTGCGAATTCCCTTGCGGGTTTGGCTGCGTCAACATTGTGTGGGCCAGAAACCATCGGTGGTAGCTCCGAAACATCAAAGGTCAAAGTCTCTGTATAGCGAGCATCGGGCTCAGGTTCGACCTTGGTGTAGTCCTTGCGTGCCCGTCCCTTGAGCCAGGTGTCCGTGATGTGGTCGGCTCGAATGTATCCGTTTTTTGCCCCAATCTCGACGGCCAAATTCGGCATAACGACACGGCTGGCCAGGCTCATTTCATCCACGACAGGGCCGCAAAACTCAATGGAGCGGTAGAGTGCTCCGTCAACGCCAATTTCGCGGGCGAGGTGAAGCATGAAATCCTTTGATGTCACTCCGGCTTGGAATCGTCCCTTCAAATAAATCTGCATGCTTTCCGGGACTCTCAGCCAAATTTTTCCTGTCGCCATGATCACGGCAGCTTCGGAGCGGGTAATGCCCGTGCCGAAGGCGCCATAGGCGCCATAGGTCGTCGAATGGCTGTCCGCGCCGACAACCAGTGTTCCCGGCAGCGCCCAACCCATCTCGGGAAGAACTTGATGGCATATTCCCATGTCAATGTCATAGAGCGTGATTCCCTGTTCAGCGGCAAATGCACGTGCTTCTCTGTGATTGTTGGCGAATTTCTCATTGGCTGCAGGAACGCAATGGTCCAAAGTAACCACATGAATGGAGGGATCCCGGACTTTTTCGACACCGATTTTCTTGAAGGTTTGAGCAATATACGCCGTATTGTCATGCGTCATGCAAACATCCGGCGTAACCTCAACGATTTCTCCAGGAACTGTTTTGCTTTTCCCGGCTTTTAGGGCGAGCAGCTTCTCTGCGAAAGTGAGCCCCATCGGCATATCCTTTGCTTAACCCTATTGGGAAAGGGAATTCCTTAGGACAAGAAATGGCAGCTTGAATCGGCGTATGTCGAAATTTATTGAGCAATTATATAAGCAAAAAAACAGACAAAGTCAAGAGAACAAATGAATCCGGCCTTGACACGAAAAGATGATCTGAGGGATGTTGAAACGCAGCAATCATCTTCCTCAGTGCAAGAGAATGCAGATTTCGAATGCTTCGAATTGGTGCGAGTCGGAGCCCTTCTGCCGGGGATTGTTCATAATCTCTCGACCCCGCTCTCGGGTGTTTTGGGCGGCATCCAAATGCTGGAGATGCGCGCACTGAACATTGCCGAGAGCCTCGAAAAACCTGACAGACCCACTGAAGCGCAATGGAAGGAGCTGGTGAGTCATCTCGCGCGGAATCAGAAAACGATCGAACTGGTGTCTCGAAATGCTCAGAATCTTTCCGTGCTGCTGCAGAATCTCGCAAACCGTATTGCCTATTTCTCGATAAAGACCTCTGATATTCATTCCCTGAATCAACTTGTGCTGACAGAAATGCGATTTCTGGAATCTGATCTTACTTTTAAGCATCGAGTGCGACGGTCAGTCCATCTTGCTAACGACTTACCTCCTTTGAAGTGCGTATTTTCCATCTTCGCAGAGACTTTTGATGAGATGATCTATTCTGCTATGGCGTGCTACGAGCCGAGTCAGAGCGCCCCGCTACCGGAAATGGTATTCACAACTGCAGCAGAGTCGCAATCATTGATTCTGCGAATTGAGTGCAACACACCGATGTCTCGCTTCGAACAGACATCGCATCCTATTTCGGCTTTCTCTTCGCAGCCTTCTCTTCGTAGATATTTTGACTACTTGCGCCACGATGGCTGGCAAGTGGAGATGCTGGCCACCGATCTGGGGACGGCCTTTGAGCTAAGGCATGCGCCCGTCGTGGTTGCATCCCAGAAGTAAAATGTGTATCTTGACACGCCCAAACCTTTCCCAGGACAACCATTCGCAGTTCATTCATTTTCCATGATTGACTCCCATATTCTGAGTTTTGTTCATCAGACCAGCCGTTCCGTTCGACTGGCTCTGGAGGCTGCGATCCGCGGTGGTGAAGTGCTTCTGAGATTCTGGCAGGGTCTCAGCTCCAATCGCGTCGGCGAGAAGAACAGGGGAGACCTGGTTACTCAGGCGGACATTGAGTCGGAAAACGCCATTGTCAATTTCTTGCAGAAAGAGACGCCGGAATGGAGCGTGATTGCTGAAGAGGGGACCGAACGAGCCGTCAGTGACATGATTTGGTTTGTGGATCCTCTGGACGGAACCACGAACTTCGTGCAAAGGTTTCCCATCTTCGCCATTTCGATTGGATTGGCAAGGCGTCTCCCCAATAACAGCCATGATTTGCTTGCCGGAGCCGTGTGGAATCCAATCTCAGGCGAGGTTTTCTGGGGTGCCAAAGGTGAGGGCAGCTATTGCGGATTGGAGCGTCTGCGTGTCTCCACAAAGGAGAGACTCGCCGATGCGGTCATCGGAACGGGTTTTCCGCGAGCGCCTGAAGAATTGCCCAGGTATTTGCGAGAATTCGCTGAGCTCTATCCTCACTGCAGAGCCATTCGCCGTCCCGGAGCGGCTTCACTTGACTTGTGCTGGACGGCGCAGGGCATTTACGACGCATTCTGGGAACACTGCTTAGCCCCTTGGGACATCGCAGCGGGCTCTTTAATTGTCATGGAAGCCGGAGGGATTTGCAGTGATTTTCGGGGTGACGCTCGTTATCTGAAATCAGGAAATATCCTCGCCGCATCTCCTGTGCTTCACCAACAAATACTCATGATTCTTCGACCTTTGCAGAGCGACAAGCATTGACTCCGATGACTCTTCCCGCGCGCCAAGAGAAGGGGCTGTCCCATAAGTATGGGATGGCCCCTTTTGATTTTTGGTGG
>DYHQ01000156.1 GCA_020724065.1 Candidatus Puniceispirillum sp.
GACAAGACTCGATGGGTCGGCTGCGACTCCCGATTGAATCGGGGGCGACACCGCAGCAAGAGAGAAAGCAGCGATTTCAATCAATCGCTGCTTTCCTGTTTGTCACGGCTCGGTTTTGCGGAGCCGCGCCTAACTGCACCCGCTTGTCGCGCCGCAGGAGACGCATTTCATGCAGGTGCCGTTGCGGACGAGGGTGAATTGGCCGCATTCGATGCAAGCGTCGCCTTCATAGCCTTGGAGCTTCGCAAGTTTGACGAGGTTGTCCACGAGAAGAGCCTTTGGCGGTCGCTTGTTTGTCTTCCGGCCTGCCGGCGAAGGTTTGAGGTGATTGGTTCGAGGCACGGCCCGGGCCAGCGGATCCGTCACCGTGTCGCCGCGCAGGTCTTCGTGACCCGTCTCGACCTGAGCCAAATCATGGCGCCCGAGATAGGTAATGGCCAGCTCGCGGAAGATATAATCAATGACCGAAGTCGCATGCTTGATGTGCGGATTTCCCACGACGAAACCGTTTGGCTCGAAGCGCGTGAATACGAACGCATCCACAAATTCTTCCAGCGGCACGCCGTGTTGAAGTCCAAGCGAAATGCTAATCGCGAAGCAATTCATCAAACTGCGGAATGCAGCACCTTCCTTGTGCATGTCCAGGAAGATTTCGCCCAGGCTGTTGTCTTCGTATTCGCCAGTGCGCAAATAGATTTTGTGTCCGCCGATGCGCGCTTTTTGCGTGTAACCGCCTCGCCGGTCGGGTAGGCGCCGCCGCTGAGCAAAGATGTGCCGCACAATCTTCTCCGCCGCCTCCTTGACCGCCTCCGTCTTCTCCTCGACAGGCGCGGCCCACTCGCTTTCGACCACATGACCGAGCGGCTGGCTGAGTTTTGATCCATCCCGATACACCGCGACCGCTTTCAGCATCATCTTCCAGCTATCCAAAAGGGATTGCTCGATTTTTTCAATGGTCGCATCATTCGGCAGATTGATTGTCTTTGAAATCGCGCCCGAGACGAAGGGTTGAGCGGCGGCCATCGTGCGCAAATGAGCGGACGGTTCAATGTAACGCTGCCCATAGGCACCGCATTTGTGCGCACAATCGAAGACAGACAAGTGTTCAGGCGACAGGTGCGGAGCTCCTTCGAGAGTCATTCGACCGCAAATATAGTCATTGGCGGCTCGGCACTGCTCCTTGCTGAATCCCAACGCCAACAGAATATCGCCTTCTGCAGCTTGCAGGTCGTCTGCGTCAATCTTCAGCTTATCCTTGAGGAATTTTTCACCAATCACCTGTGGCATGAAAGCGAAGCTGACATCGAAGGCGGTTTTCAGCGCTTGCTCTACCCTCTTCAGAGTGGCGTTGTCAAAACCTTTGGCGCGCAAGCTCTTCGGATTAATATGCGGAGCGCCTTCGAGCGAGCCGGTGCCCACACAATACCGCACAATCTGGCGCACTTGCTCTTCAGGATAGCCGAGTCTTTCAAGCGCCAGCGGTACTGAGCCATTGATGATTCGGAAGTAGCCGCCTCCCGCGAGTTTCTTGAACTTCACGAGAGCAAAGTCCGGCTCAATCCCCGTAGTGTCACAATCCATGAGCAGGCCAATCGTTCCCGTCGGGGCGATGGCCGTTGTTTGTGCATTGCGAAAGCCAAAGCGTTCGCCCTGAGCCAAAGCCTCATCCCAGGCTTGGCGAGCTGCGGCAAGCAGATGAGCAGGACAGTGTGCGGGGTCAGGCACTCTCGGCGTGATGCTCAGTCCTTCGTACTCATCCGGCGGCACATTGAACGCAGCGCGTCGGTGATTCCGGATGACTCGAAGCATCGCGTCTCGATTGCGAGCAAAAGCGGGAAAAGCCCCGAGCGTCCGCGCCATTTCAGCGGACACGGTGTAAGCGTGGCCGGTCATCAGAGCGGTAATGGCGCTACAAATGCTAAGAGCTTCGGCGCTGTCATAGGGGATGCCCACCACCATGAAAAGCGTCCCCATATTGGCATAACCCAGTCCGAGAGTGCGATACTCGAACGAGCGCTCGGCAATCTCCTTGCTCGGAAATTGAGCCATGAGAACAGAAATATCCAGAACGACGGTCCAGATTCGTATGGCATGCTTAAGATTCTCGACATCAATAGCTGCTGCCCGAGTGTCAAGAAATCGTGTGAGATTCAGCGACGCCAGGTTGCAAGCGGTGTTGTCGAGAAACATGTACTCCGAGCATGGGTTGGACGCATTGATTCGGCCATCGTTCGAACAGGTGTTCCACTCATTAATTGTTGTGTCGAATTGTATGCCGGGGTCCGCGCAAGCCCAAGCGGCCTCGGCAACCTGATGCCAAAGGTCTGAGGCAGGAACGACCTTGTGAACCTTGCCGTCCGTCCGTTGGACGAGATTCCATGAGTCGCTCTTCTCCACCGCCTCCATGAACGCGTTGGAAACGCGAACCGAGTTGTTTGAATTCTGACCGGACACCGTTAGGTAGGCTTGGGAGTTCCAATCCGCATTATAGGTTTCAAATTCGATGTCCGTGAATCCTTGATGAGCAAGCTGCATAACGCGATGGATGTAGTTTTCCGGAACAAAGGCCGCCCGGGCTCCACGAACGGCCTCGGCCAGATAGGGATTGCGGCGCACATCAAAGCGATCTCCATCTTGCCAAACCTCACTGGGCGCGCATGCTCTCATGATGGCTTTCAAATAGCGTTCACAAGTCCTTGAGCCGGCAATCAGAGAAGCGACCTTCCGCTCTTCGACGACTTTCCAGTTGATGTATTGCTCGATGTCCGGGTGGTCTATGTCCACGATAACCATTTTGGCAGCACGACGGGTTGTGCCTCCCGATTTGATGGCCCCGGCGGCTCGGTCGCCAATTCTAAGAAAGCTCATGAGTCCCGACGACCTGCCTCCGCCTGAAAGAGCTTCGCCTTCGCCTCGCAACTTGGAGAAATTCGTCCCAGTCCCCGACCCATATTTGAAAAGC
Organism: Candidatus Puniceispirillum sp.; assembly: GCA_020724065.1. Lineage (GTDB taxonomy): Bacteria > Electryoneota > RPQS01 > RPQS01 > DYHQ01 > DYHQ01. Next base: position 2,963 of record DYHQ01000156.1, read on the forward strand.
CGTGCCTCTCGAACCCACAGGTCCATTATCCCGCCGGAGTTCACCAAGTCATCAGTTATGGACTGAATGAAGCACGCGTGAGGTTGAGGATGTTCGTAAGCATTAGGCGATTCATGCACCTGCCCGGTTTCCGGTTCGCAGTAGTAGTGGCCTTGCGCAGGACCCTCAATGCCATAGGCCCAATATAGACCTGTGTTGAACCACTGAGGGCTGTTGGGCGCGGCCATCTGCATTGCGAGCATGTAGCAAAGCTCGTCGAAAAAAATCCTTGCGCTGGGCGCATCGTCGAAGTAGCGATGCTTCCAACCCCAATAAGTCCAGCACCCCGCCAAGCGACGGAACACATCTCTCGCGTCATGTTCGTCACCCGACCGTTGCTTGGATGGCAGTTTGGCCAAGGCCGTCTCATCGGGTTCATGGCGTTGGAGCCAAACAGGGACACCATCTTCCGGTACGGCGCGCGTTGTCACCGGGACGCCAGCCTTACGGAAGTATTTCTGGGCCAGAATGTCCACCGCCACTTGAGACCAAGAATCAGGCGCGATGATGTTGTCGGCCTCAAAAATAACAGACCCGTCAAGATCCACTATCCTTGAAGTCCACACCACAAAGCCTATCCTGTCAAATGGGTCTCGACCTTCTTCGGTAAAACGCCGCTCAAAACGCACGGGAATCACCTCGCGAAATGCGAAGACATTGTCCTAAGATCATGGTTTTCTGATTTTCTCGAGAAATAGATGGTGGAAAAGCGCGATCCTCGCCGGGTAACCCGCGCCTCTTCTCCTGCGCCCCATCGAGAGGAGTCGGGCTCCCCCTTTGGAGTTAAGTTGCCATGCACATGGAGGGCCATTTCCGAGGCACGCCTCTGTGCCTTTTGGCCACGATAGGTAGGGTTTGGGTAGGATCAGCTGCAACATGTGGTGGCCATTAATATAACTCGCCAGGGTGAGATAGTCAAGGGATTTTCTCGCTTTCTTTGAACTGATTATTGTTATAAATAACAATAGATTAGAGCTTGGTTTTTGGCAATGCATTGAAAATGAGGCAGTTGTGGTCCCGCGTACGGAAGTCAAGACAGAGCAATAGAATTGAAGTCAGATTGTGAAGTGTTTCACAGAATGGCATTGTGGCACCCCCTTTGCTATGGCAAATGGCATATTTAGATAGAGAGGAAGAGGTGGATGGAAGGGAGAGAGGGATTGGGATTGAGTTGGGGTATTGACTCTTTGGAAAAATTTTGATAAATTATTACATTTGGAGGTATTGGAAAGATGCAGCAAAGAAGGCGAGAATCACGGCCGATGCGTCTGAAGTCCGCGACTTATCAGCGGAAGCCATCTTACCTGGACGAGCATAGCATTGACTATGTGGACTACAAAGATGTGAAACTTCTCCAGCGTTTTGTTAGTCCGCAGGGAAAGGTTCTGCCGAAACGCATTACGAAGCTTACCACGACTCAGCAGCGGCAAGTCACCCAGGCAATCAAGCGGGCACGTCACCTGGCCTTGTTGCCTTTCGTGACGGATGCGGACACCTATTAGGTCAAACAGAATTTCAAAGCCGAAACCAACGAAAGAGATCCCATGGCGAGACGATGCACGATATTGGGAACGCGACGCAACAGAGCCAACCATGTTTCCCACGCCAACAATCGCACACGGAAGTGGCAGTTGCCCAATCTTCAGACCAAACGGATTTTTGATCCCATCAGCGGCCGTTGGGTACGAGTGAAGCTCAGCACGCGCGCCATAAAAAGCATTGAACGGAAAGGACTGCCCGCAGACTTGCGGCCCAAGTCATAGGAGCACAACCTCATGGCGAAGAAGGCGAAAGAAGGACGAATACGGATCATTCTTGAGTGTACGGAGGCAGAGAAGCTGGGTGCGCCACCGTCACGGTATGCCACGACCAAAAACCGCCGCACTCATCCCGACCGACTTGAGCTGATGAAATACAATCCCTATTTGAGACGGCACACGCTGCACAAGGAAGTCCGCTAATCATATTCGATTTTCATCTGTCAAAGGCCGCCTTTCACCGGGCGGCCTTTCTATTGCAAGCCCTCTCCGTTCTCGACTATCACCCAAGAACAAGCCCCGACTCCTTTTCGGAACCGGGGCTCATCTTTCTCGATGTAGTTTGCGAAGCGCGGCTCAGCGCTCGTCCGGTTGCTTGGGTACCCAGCCCTGCTCAGGATGGGTTGCTGTATCTGCATCTTCATTGCCTTCGCCGTTGGGTGAAAGCGAACCCGATGTATAGGCCTGGACGACATAGAAGTAGATGCTGCTTCCTGCGGCGCCGACATCCAGATAGGTGGTGTCAGACGCCGACCCCAAATAGTTGCCACCTCCCGGCGTGAAGAAGGGAGAGGTGTCTCGATAGACTTTGTATTCACCAACAGTGATGGGTTGGTCCAGGATGTCTTCGTGGACTGCATTCCAACGCAGCCGGATGTCGCTACCTGAAGAAATGGCCGTGAGATTCGTGGGCGCTTTTGGAGTCGTGGGCGGCACCCGCTGTGTCGTGAAAAGAATGGCCCGTCCGCTCGTCATAGACGCTGCGCCGGGAGCTGCGATGTTCCAATAGCTGAAAAGCACTCCATCCGATTCAT
>DYHQ01000020.1 GCA_020724065.1 Candidatus Puniceispirillum sp.
CAACTCGATTTCTAAGTACCTCAAAACTAATGAAAAACATTAAGACAGCTGTGGTCTGTGACCTGCCCGAATTTCACTGACAACGCAATTTCCAAATTGACCAATGGCAGCGACGGAGCATATTCAATTCGTGCGTGAGATTTCGGTCTCGGGCATCGCAAGGGTCTGGGAAGGCTACGACCAGCGGCTCGGGCGCAAAGTGCTCGTGAAGACCCTGCATCCACAGCTTATGCGCGATGCGGACCTGCGGGCGCGATTCGAGCGAGAAGCACGAGCCGTGGCGAGCTTGTCCCACCCGAATATCGTTCGCATTTATGAATTGTGCATGGATGAGGAGGAGCTTTCGCTTGTTTTTGAGTTCATCGAGGGAAAGACATTGCGCCAGCTTCTCAACGAACGCGGACTTCTGACGCTGGAAGTCGCCATAGGGATAACTCAGGAAATCCTGGAAGGACTTGCTGCCGCGCATGAAAAGGGAATTATCCACCGCGACTTGAAACCCGAAAATGTACTCCTTTCTGAGCGCGGCGAGGTGAAAATCGCGGATTTCGGCTTAGCGATGGTGCGCGATCTGCCGCGACTGACTCTCGAAGGCGCTCCCGTCGGAACGGCAAAGTATATGGCGCCAGAGCAGGTGACAGGTGAGGAAGTTACGCCTCGAGCGGACTTGTTTGCTCTGGGACTCATTCTTTTTGAGATGCTGACAGGGCAAGCGGTTCTGAAGGGGAGAACATGGCAGGAGTGCCTGCAGGAGCTTCTGCTCTACCAATTGCCGCGATTCTCGGACTATCGCACGATGATTTCGCCGGACATAGAGAGCGTTCTGGCGGGGCTTCTGGAACGGTCTCCCATCCGGCGTCTTGAGAGCGCCCGAGCTGTGCGGGAGGCATTGGCGGCAGTCTCAAAACAAGTCCAGGTTCCGCCGCCGGATTTGCTGCGCGGTTTCATGGAGCGTTCCCCGATCAAGGCCGCCGCAGAGATTCGACCGATGGCACCTAAATCGAAGCGCCGAAAACGCTCGCTTATCATTGGGGGAATTCCTCTATTGGTTATTGCTTTTGCGATTATCGCCTACTTCCTCCGCGAACGGCCGAGGAACGAGCGAGTCCCGACCACACCAGGTCTCCGTGTGGGGGTCATTGAAGAGATGCACGGTCCGACAATTCCCCCACCGCAAGACAGCCTTGAAATTCCGCCTGTGCAACCTGTATCTCGAAAAGAGCAGGCACGATTGCTCGTTCTCTGTGAGTCGTGGACGGAAATTACAATCAATGGTCAGAAGGTTGGAATTACACCTCTGGATACACTGCTTCTTCCTGCTGGTGGCCATGAAGTGCATCTGAAGAATGATTCCATTCCGGTGGCTATTGATACGACAGTCGCCCTGGAGATGGATAGGCCGGCGACATTGTCCGTGAACCTTTATGACTTTGCCCTGCCTGCGCGGTTGCTTGTGGTCTGCAAAGATTGGGGCGAGGTCTGGATTGATGGAAAGAACTACGGGAGGACGCCGCTTAGTGGAGTTGTGCTTCGGGCAGGTCGTCACAGATTTCTGTTTGAAAACGAATTCTTCCCGGTGAAGATTGATACGGTGATTACTTTGAGAGCGGGTGAAGCCGACACACTACTCGTGAGTTTCTATGATCATGTGGGCTTAGTACGGGTTGTATGGGTGAATCCGGGAGCAGATATTTTCGTGGATGGTCTGAAAGTGGGCAGCACACCTATTGCGAGGCCGATTCCGTTGACCCTCAATGAGGAGCACACGATCCGTCTGGAGAACCCGGACTATAGGCATTGGAAAAGGACCGTCACCTTCACGAAGCCGGAAACCCTCGAAGTCCGAGTGGATTTGACGAAGGGGATGTAGTTGAGGAGACTAAAGAGGTTTTTCCTTTGACCTGCTTCTGCGACATCCAGAGGAAATGTGGGGTCCAGCCAGGTCGCAATTATGGCAGAAGCCAGAATTTGATGGGTGCGGATGTTGCTGTATTGCCGCCGTTGTCCACAGCCGTTACGGTCCAAATGTAGGGTTCAGGCTGAACCGACGCTGCAAGTGAGTCATTGGGTCCCATCCAAACCGAGGTGCAATCCTTTGGAATACCCGACTTTTCCCAAAAGAAATTGAGGCCGGTGCAAGTCACGCGAAATGTGAACTCATATTCTGTAGTGTAATCCCACACGAAATTGGGCTGTGGATTGTCAATAATGTATCCCTCCAGCGGATAGCCCGGATCCGGATAGCCGTTCAGATGGGAGATGGGATTGAGAATTTGAACGCTCTGCTGAGTGCGATGCCCAGCGTCATCGAGGAACTCGACAGAGAAATCTTCAAAAAGGTAGTAAGAGAGACTGGAATCTAATGTGTCGGATTCGAAGTAGATGCTCAGCGTGAAGCGATCATGAAAAGGAACATAGCCCATCGCCCCCAACAGTTCATCCTCAAAATAGGCCCAGGCACTGTCGTGACTTGATACCCCTTCAGGATCATCGAAATAGGCAAACAGCGTCATGTAGCAGACATCCAATCCCGCTCTTAACTGGCAATGCACTTCAATCCAGGCACTCACAATTGTCGCGGGACCGTCGTATCGGAATGACCCAGGGTCGGAGGGATTGTCGCGCGGCGGCGACCAATCGCAGCCAGCAGAGAGCGCCACGAGAAGCACTCCGAGACAGAGTGCGCCGACTTTCATAGTGCCCCACCTCTTGTTGACTAATCAATCACAATGCAAAAAAGCGACGGCGGCTGACCGAAAGCCTCCACATGCCCTATTTTTAAAGATAAAGTTTTTTGGGTCACGATGCAAGATCCTGCTTAGCTTCGTCAAATCGGCAAAGAGAAATCAGGGTTGCAGCTTCTGCCACAGCCCTGATCAAGGTAATCCCTGTGTGCAATGTGCTCGCAGATTATTTGATTAAGATAAGCCTCTGAGTCTCAACGAATTTGCCATTCACGCCGACATGAGCGAAATAGCTGCCTGAAGCCCATGTATCCGCTGACAATGGCAGAGAATGCCGGCCCGCCAACAACGTCCCATACGCAACTCTCGCCACTTCCCGACCGAGGAGGTCGGTGATCCTAATCTCCGCACTCGCTGATGCAGGTAATTCCAAAGGCAAGGTTGTCGCCAAATTGAAGGGATTGGGAAAGGCTGTTCCCACCCAAATTTCGTCACTACGCTTGCGATGGTTCGGTTCTGGTCGCCGCAGGTCAGGCTGTGCTGGAATACCGTCCACAGTCGCGGTTGCGCCGCCTTCTTGATGAATAAGTTCACCTTGTCCATGGCCCTCGAGTCTCAAGTCGCAATTGACGAGATCTGCGAGTGTCCAGCCATAGAGCCAGAGCGCGGCCTGAACGGAGCTTCGGGACTCGACACCCACTGTGCAAGCCAGAATGTCGCAGTGACCTGCATTGACAAGCCAAATGCCCCGTGAAAGAAGGTTGTCGCTCCGAACTGAAATCGTAACCCCATCCACCGTTAAGTCGCTGCAGCGATTCTCACCGTAAATTCCGGCGGTGTAGCCTTGACCATTGACCTCAATTGTATTGTCGGTGATTCGCGAGACCGGACTGCTACTGACATGAATCCCTGCTGTGGTCGGAAAATCGGGCAGCATGTGCGAGAAGTCAACTTTCACTGAGGTGCGCTCCACGCAACTCTCGTCTGCAGCTCGCAGTGTCAGCGCTGCTCCTCCTCCACCCATTTTGAATAACTGGCAGTCAGTGATCTCGGCGGGCGCATCAAAACACTGGATGGCAGCCCATTGCGCTCGAATTTCGCAGGCAGTCGCTTTCAGCGTTCGACCGATGGAAGTGAACGCTGTTCGGGGAAAGCTGTCCTCCGAAAAATAGACATGGTCGAGCAGAACCGTATCCTCTCGGGCTCCCCAGAAAAGGAATCCCTCTGCACTGGCGATAGCCCGGATCTCGATGGGCTTGATCCCCGTCGAGTCAACGCCCGTTGCGACGAATCCACCATAGACATCAATGGGAAACGTGCACTCCAACCGAATCTCCACGCCCGGGGGAACAGTCAAGTCATTTCCGGAGGGTACCCAGCTCTTTCCCTTGATGATATAGACATAGTGGGTATCCGCTGATGGGCTGTCATCAAATTGATTGGAAATATCTCCTGAGATCGAGATATAGACGGGCACGACTTCGGCATGCGCGAGGCCTGTCCAGAGAAGGCAGACGCCCAAGAGCAGGAAGTAAGGCATGGACTTTTTCGTGGCTTCGTTCGGAGGGTTCACTGAGTTCCTAACCCACCAATATAAATTTACATAGCAATTCCCCAGATGTCAATAGTTTTCTTTCGAGTTCTGGGATTCCCCGTTTCATCGCTATTTCGAGGATTTCGTCAATAATCCAAGAATCTCATCGTTTTCTGGAAAGCGGCCTGTCTCCAACTTCGAGAAGAGGAGGCGTTCGTCCGCTCTGACTTCAAAAGCCCCGCCACCTGATTTGATGAGTTTGACATCGGCAAGGCCATTCCGCTTCAGATAATCGGCCAAACTGGTCGCCTGCGGAAGGTAGTTTCAAGGAACGCAATATTCGATGGTGATGTGCATGGAGAGCCTCCTCACACGGGATTTCTTTCGAAACATGCTTACATCAAATGCCAGTCGATATCGCTTTGAGTGAAGACACGCCGAATAAAAGTTGGTCTACGAGTGGCGACATATTAATTCATAGGTTTTTTGGATGTCCTGCACGTTTTCATAGATTCTGCCTATTGGATTTAGACCCTTTGTATCATAATGGTGCAGCATATCTTGAATCAAGTCTTCGATGAGGTTTATGGAAAACAAAGCACATCTTGTTTCCTCTATGGGGCTCACCTTCACTGATGATTTGTATGAACCATCCTGTTGATAGGACTTTTTTGTCTTCTGAAGCAGTTCCTTCACCTTGTCAGTTAGACTGCTAAGTTCGTTTGTCTTTAGTTCTCCTATTTCGATTTTGGAATAGAGAAAGTCAATAGAGTAGATGATTTTGGACATGCCTTCAAGAGAGACCTCATCACAGATAAAGCTCAAGAGATACACAAGCCACACGTTTGGTGCTTTGGGAATCCTGCTGATATTGTCCAGAATGAAGCAGACTCTGAAGAAGCTGTCGAGATCGTTAGGTACGGTTTCCACGATTCTGTTCTCATCGATAACTCCTTGGAGGAGATGAGAAAGCCTATCTTTGTGTATGTCTATTAGCTGGTGCTGAAAATTCAATATTGCGAGTTTTGCCTTGATACTATTCCATATTTCTGGCAAGGCGGGATCTTCCCTGGTTTTCCGCAGTAATTGCGCGCCTCTAATTTTGTACACTTTCCTATTACCCCATGCAGGGGCCACACCTTCGAACGCTCGTTTGAGTATCCAGTCGGCTGTTATGAAAGCGAATTTCTGAGGCGCTTCCTTGAACAGATATAGGAAGAGTACGTCTTTGGGAACGCGCTTTTCTTGACCTTTCACCTTTTTCCCGACTTTGGATATCTTGAAATCAAAAATGTAGTTCTCCTGCATATCGCCGCCTCCGTACTGAAACTCAATGTCAACTTTTGTGCCGTCTATTTCTGCTACAAAATCAGGTTCTCTGGAAATGCCACCCGATCTCAGAAACCACAGGAATTTGTCGCCCCCGGACTTGTAAACATCAACCTGACTTCCGGGATTCTGTTCACGCAACTTTTCCCTCAGCCAATCCAGTACCTCTAACTCGGCAATTGCTTTGGCCTTCATGTCTCGCCGATATTGTAGATATGTGCGAGACCTTATGTCGCTGGATTGAGCATATATGGTCTTGGAGTCAAGGTCCATTGATATTACCTCACAGCAGTTTGCTTGGATGGTTTCTTATTCCGGCAATTGCATGTCCCGCAATCTCCTGATTTATCTCGTAGCCTATGCCGTTCCTTTTCAGATCCGCAGCAGCCAACAAAGTCGTCCCCGATCCGAGGAAAGGATCAAGAACCGTTTCGCCAAGATAGCTGAACGCTCTTATTAGCTTATAGGGCAAATCATAGGGAAAAGGAGCAACATGACTTCGCTTATCGCCACTACCCTGCGGCTTCATAGTCCACACATCGCTCTTTTTTATGGATAGCCAGAACTGCTTGTCCAACTTGGACTGCTCTTTTTGCTCTTTGGTTAGATGGCTGTACTTGTTGAATCCCTTCCTCTCAGGTTTGTCAAATTCCAAAATGAATTCATGCATATTATTTATCAAGATGCCGCCAGGATAGGGGTATGTCCCAAAATGAGCGCGCACTGCATTCGTCTTATGCCATATGATATCTCTTTTGAAAACAAATCCGATTCTCTCGAATATCTCTATGGTTCTCCCCGCGAGATTCAGTGTTCGGAAGCTGCCATTTTCAAGTCGGATGGGGAGATTCATAATGTTTATGAATGCCTTGCGCCCAGGTTGCAGGACCCTTTGTACCTCTTTCCATACCTGGGCGATCTCATCGAACCACTCGTCCACATCGTGAATGTCCGCGAGGTCTCCCTGTATCGGTTCTCTTGAATACATCTTTGTATCAAAATAGGGAGGAGATGTGATCATCAGGTGAACGCTGTCTGCCGCCAAATCGTCCATCTTTCGGGAGTCTTTCACAATAACTCTCTGGACCGTGCCACCGATGTCAATTAGGGTAATCCCCTCAATATCGGGCGCTGTTTTTCTGGGTCTTGTGCTCTGGCATGCCTCATACTTCTTCAATTCCTTCAAATCAAATCGCATCTGTCCGCTCGCTGCAATCTGTGGTTCAATGACCCGTCCTTTGGCAAGTCCATGAAGTGCCTTAACGGAGACATTGAGATACTTGGCAGCTTCAGCGGCAGACAGATAGCTTCTGTCCTTATAGTCTTTTGGTTCCATTTGTTATCATCGCTCCTCAAATTTCGCCCTTATACTCGGCAATTTGATGTGTGGGGATGCCCTGTCAGCTCTATGAAATACCCATAACATGTTTTTCCGGTCGGCTCCGCAAGGCCTGCAAAATGCCTTCGACGATTTCGCGCTGGCTAAGTCGTCGAGGGCCGCGCACCGTTGGCTTTCGTCCAATGTAGAGCTCGGTAATCGAAACGGTTTGGTTGGCAAGTTCGCGGCGCAACGCTCGCAAGTATATTTGCAGAGCCGCGCGACTGGCGGCATAAGCAGCGTGCTGACCTTCGAGCACAAGGGCGGCCGCTCCGCAGATAATCACCGCATGGCCGCGCCCGACGCGCTTGAACATCGGAAGCGCGAGCGAGAAGCAATTCACGAAGCCGTAAAAGTTCAAGCCCATCACGCGGACAAGCTCGGCCCCGCTGAAGGTCTGAGTTTCATCATTCGGCTCAAAACCAACATTGTAAATTAGGCAATCCAAACGCGGAGACCACTCGATGAGCTTCTCATAGGCCCTGACAACGGCTTTGCCGTCCGTGACGCTGGCTAACAGAGGAAGTACGGCTTCCTTCTTCCATGTTGAATGGGCAGTCAACTCTTGCAGCTTCTCCTTCGTGCGAAAAAAGAGTGCGACACGTTCATCCTGCTCGACGAGGGTGTCCGTGACCGCGAGCATCGCGGGCGACACGCCAGCGATGAGCGTCGTCCGTGGTTCATTTTCGAGGGAAGTTCGCATCAGAAATTCCAGCTCACTGAGATAGCTGATTCGATGTGACTGTCGCCAATAGGCTCGTCAATATGTGTGACGCGTGCTTCGATGAGGAAATTCTCGAGCAGCTCCAGAAGGGCGGTGATTGAATAGCGATCTGTCCGCTCAAGTTGACCGGCCAGGAAAGGATACGAACCGGACGATGAATCCAGAAGTGGAGTAGTGATGTCGCCGCCGACATTCTGACCGGGTGGATTGGCTCCGTGATTTTGCCGTTGCCAACGAAAGCCGAATTGCGCGGGATAGGAGGTTGCTCGGAGCTGGCAAGTGATGAATTCTGAATTCGGTTCGAGCGTATACCCTAGCGGCGATTCCCAGTGCATGTATCTATTGACCGAGAAGGCATGCGAATAGACAAAGGGTCGCATGCGTGTGTATTCTGCCTGTGCGTCGAAAAAACGCGAGGAGGGCAAGGGAATGGCATGCAAGCCAAGCGTAAAAGCGGACCTGTTGCGCTCCGAGTCGGTGAAGAACTCGGCCATTGCCATGTCATCTATAAGCAGCTCACCGTAGGTCGTCAGCCCGCTAAAGGGTCGCCAGGTTGCATCAAAGGACAAGAGAAGGTTATCCTTGTCGCCATGAGCATGTTGCACCGAATAAAGAAAAGAAAGAGGTGCGAAATAAGCTAATTCGACACCGCGGTCACCGTAGATGACCCCTTGCGAGAAACCCAAGAGTAGATTGGAGCGAGCGCGCAGTTCGAAACGCTGAGCTGCGAAGAATTTTCTGGCATCAATGACCCTCAGCCTCCAATTGGTGAGAATGTAGAGCGTATCTCCCGGCGCATCCACTGGTTTGAGGAAACCGTGCAGAAAAGTGTAGTATAGGGCCAGCCCTTGTGGGCCACGCAGGACGGCGTCAAGCCGGGCGTAATCGAACGGCGGCCCTTCGGCTGAGAGAAAAAGCTGCCCGAACCGACCCGGACCCCATTGGTGACGGCCTCTGCCCAGAGCCACCGAGAGATTGCGCCCGTACCATTGCACGAAAGACTCCGAAATGTCATACGAGACACTGCGGGCCCCCGGTTCGATGTCCACGAAAGCCCAGTGATCTTCATAGAGTTGACCGCGAGAATTGTAGGGGCTGCGACCGGACTCGCCGTGGTCACGAAAATCAACCATGAAATGAACTGCCCGGCTGAAGCCTCCCTCGAAACGGAAACCAGCCGTGCTTCGTCGGATGCCGCGCGCCTCGGGGTCGCTCCATATCCCTTCCAAACCATATACGGGTTGATAAGTTAGGACAAACTTGTCTTCCAGCCGTAATGCGGCGAAATGATGATTTGTAGCGTAGAGCCAGTTGAAGGCTTTCAGTTTGCCGATGCCGGTCCTTTCCAAGAAACTACTCCATCCACTTTCGCATGAGGGTCCGACTCGTCCCTCGGCGATGAAGTGACGCGTGAAGCCTTCGCCGAGGAATCGGCGGCCTTCGCGGTCGTATAACAAGGGGCTTAAGCCCCTTGTTGCATCGGATCCAGTCGAAAGGGAATCGAAATGAAACTGGAGAAAGGGGCGAATACGCGATTGAAGCGGAGCATCTCCGCATGCCTCGAGGCGGTTCAAGAAATCATAGAAGCGATGGCCAAGAAGGGGATAGTCGAAGTAGAGAGCCGGATTGGCAGAGCCGTTCGTGTCCGCAAAGCAGACTGGGGAAGCGCAAAAGACGGGCATCGCGATGCAAAGCAACAGCAAACCTTTTCGGACAGGCTCACCACTCTTCTCTTGCATGGATTTCCTTCGCAGCAGACTCCGGGCTCCTGTGGTATGCGCAATTAATATAACACTCTGTCTCCCGAATCGCAAGTGAATCGAGCAGCTACCGAGGCCCTCCAGAGGTGGGAGGCACGGCGATTGCATCGTGTTGTTGTGATGTCATGCTTCATAGATCTCTGGCAATAGGATGCTTCTTGACAATGCAATGAATAAAATATATTTTGCAAGATAAATCCATAAATCAAGAGGAAGGAATCACCATGAAAAGCATTCTTTTGGCCGGGATACTGTTGACCTCGGCCGCATTGATTTTGGCCGTTAGCTGCAGCAAGAAGTCAACAGATGGTGGAGACGGTGATGACGGCACAGCGGTCGCTCAATGGACGGTCATGATGTATGGCGCCGGCAATAACAATTTGGATGTCTCCAACAACAACACCTCCTACATTATTCAGGATGTGCAGGACATGGAGAAGGTCGGGAGCCAATCCGGCATGAACATCCTCGCGATGGTCGCCTCGCAACGAACGGGTGGGCAGGCAAAATATTACAGGATAGAATACCATCCGACTGAAAATCCGGACCAAATCAGCTCGACCATGCTGCAGGACTTGGGTTCGAAGGACATGTCAGATCCCGCTACCTTGAAGGACTTCATGAATTTTTGCAAGGCCAACTATCTTGCCAGTCACTATTTGCTTATTATTGACGACCATGGTGCAGGTTGGCCGGGAAGCTGCACCGACGAGATGAACGGTGCCGGAGGCGAGCTCACGATGCCCGAGCTCAAGAATGCGATTGCCCAATCCACTCTCCAGCGAGTGGACATTGTGTGCTTCCACGCCTGTCTTATGGCTATGGTGGAAGTGGGCTATGAGCTGCGCAATGTCGCCGACTACATGACCGCTTCTCAGTTCACGATGCCCATGCAGAATGTGCTTGGAGCGGATTTGTGGCTTCTGTGGCTGAAAGACAATTTGGGCGTTTCGACCCTAGATGTGGCCCGGAAAATCGCAGAGAAAGTGAATCTGGCGGCACAGAACAAGCAGAAGACTGCGCACTACGCAGTGATGGATCTTTCCCGGATGGTGAGTCTTGGCGCGACGATTGGAAACTGGGGCAACTACATGGTCACGGAGACGGGAGACTATTGGAATGAGGTTGTCCACGCCTGGCAGCAGACCAACACCAATTATGACAATCCCGCCTATGTGGATTTGCGGGAATTCGCCAACAAGGTAAAACTGGAGGAGCATCTCGCACTGATTAACCTGATTCGCAACGGAGCCGATTCAGTCATCGCCGCCGTGAACGCCGCCGTTCCCTACACCTCGACCCATTTTCAGTCGCCGGATCAGCCGGTCCCGCGAGGCGGACTGAACATTCATTTTCCTTTCCAAATGGCGCAATTCGATTCGGCGAACTATGTGACCAACGAATTTCGCTCGACAAACTGGCACGCGTTTCTTTCGACGTTCCTGCGCTCGGGCGCACAGACCCCTACCCAGGGCCGCTGCTGTTACAACAACAACCAGAATTGCGCGGTGAACACCCAAGCCGAGTGCGGGCAGTTGGGAGGCAACTGGACAGAAGGAATTGACTGCAACACGCCGTGCGAGCAGGGAGTGAGCTGCCCAACGCAGTGCGCGCAGGCGGCTGCCTATACCGTCGGACAGACGGTGAGCCAATGTCAGTTTACCGCTCAAGCAACACAGCACTGGTTCTACACGACACTCAATGTGGGAAGCTTCCGCTTCCAACTAGGCAACTTCCCCGCAGGTGCTGACTACGACTTCTACACCTTTATGCAGTGCGCCGACTATCCGAATAGTCCGACAACTTGTAGCAGTGAACAAGTGGGACCGGAAGACATGACATGCACTGTTTCGGGAGGTTCCATCGTAGTCTATATCCTGATTAATGCCTACCAAGCGCCGTACGGCGGATATACATTCGTAGTCACGCAAACAGGCGTTGCACCGGAAGGCGGCTTGCCGCATATCGCCGCCGAGTAGTTCTCGGATGTCGCCGGGCGCATGGCACATACGCCACGGTGGATTCGCAACGAAGAAAGCCCTCGACCGAAGTGGTCGGGGGTCTTCTTTTTGGATAGGAAACGCCTATTCGGCATGACAGAGTTGACTTTGTGTAGCATGAGTCTTAAATTTTACCTCAGTTTCATTGCCTGAAACGGACGGAAGACAAGTGGTTGCGCATCTGTTCATCTTCGATATTGATGGAACGATAGCAAGTTTTGGGGGTATCACAGGTAGGGCGTTTAATCGCACTTTCGAACAGCTTTACGACCGGCCCGGGCCATGGGGAAAGGTGCTTCCACATGGGCGAACGGATCGCGTCATCCTGCGCGAGTGCTTCGCTGTGGCGAGTGTTGATGGTGATTTCGATGCCCATTTCAGAATGTTCATTGAAACCTATCTTCGCAATCTCAGCGAGAGCCTTCAGACAGCAAGCGGCGCGCGTGTCTTGCCAGGCATTCGTGAACTTTTCGAGAGGCTCGACTCCAATCCGTCTGCCTTTCTTGCATTGGGCACGGGAAATGTCGAACGAGCGGCGCGCGTGAAACTGGAGCACCTTGGACTGAATCCGTTCTTTCCTGTCGGAGGCTTTGGGGACAACGCCGACGAGCGAAAGGAAGCCATAGCGGACGCCGTTCGCAATGCGACCCTGCATTACCAGCGCTCATTTGCTCCTGAGCGAAGCTGGGTTATTGGAGACACGCCCTATGATATCGAGGCGGGCCAAGCGCTCGGGTTGCGCACTTTGGCTGTGGCTACCGGTGGATTGCACACAATGGATGATTTGCAGCGTGCAACGCCCGATGTTCTTTTGGAGAATCTTGCGGAAACTGAACGCGTCGTCAGAGTCACTGGACTTGGGAGATAGCCTTTCTGTCGTGTGAATTTGGGAGGAGACAATATGAAACTCACTGGAAAGAAAATCGCTGTTCTTGTGGAAGCAGACTATCAAGATATGGAAGTCTGGTTTCCGATTTTTCGCTTGCGCGAAGAGGGAGCGGAAGTTATTGTGGTCGGCACGGGGTCCAGCACATCCTATAAGGGTAAGTTCGGCTATCCGATCACCGTGGATGCAAGTGCGGATCGCGTGCACGCCGAGCAATTCGACGGCGTCGTGATTCCGGGGGGCTGGGCGCCGGATCGCTTGCGGCAATACAAGACCGTGCTCGATTTCGTGCGCAAGCTCTTCGAAGCCGGAAAACCTGTGGCCGCCATTTGCCATGCGGGTTCCGTATTAGTGAGTGCCGACCTGGTGCGAGGGAAGCATCTGACCAGTTTCACCGCCATCAAAGATGATCTCAAGAACGCTGGCGCGAACTGGGAGGACAAGGAGGTCATCGTGGACGGCAACCTCGTGACTTCACGGCGACCCGATGATTTGCCGGCATTCATGCGGGCGTTCATCAGTCTGTTTTAGTCGCGGTCGGTGAGGGCACCCGCCACGGCGGTGTCAGGATTACTACCCGCGACCTCCGGTCGCGGTCGAGTTCCGGGAATCTTGGGGATTGATTGTGGACAAGCATGAAGCAGCGGAAGCGCTCGAGTTTTTTGCGACCCTTTTGGAATTGACGGAGGACAATCCGTTTCGTGCGCGCGCATACGCCAATGCGGCGCGCACGCTGGAGGGTCTCGAAGAGCCTTGGGATGAACTCGCCCGTTCGGGGCGCATCGCTGAATACAAAGGTTTTGGCAAAAGCCTGGCTGCCGCTTTGAAACAGCTTGCCGAAACTGAGACTTTTCCCGAGTTGGATGACCTTCGAACGAAAGTCCCCGAAGGTGTCCTTGAACTCATGCGAATACCCGGCATGGGGCCGAAGAAAGCGCGGACACTTTGGCAAGGACTGCACATCACGAGTCTTGGTCAGCTTGAATATGTCTGCCGCGTTAACCGACTGATTGACCTTCCCGGTTTCGGCCTGAAAACGCAGCAGAAATTCCTTGAAGGCATCGCATTTCTTCGTCGTGCCGAAGGACGTCACTTGCGCCATCACGCTCTCGAAGCCGCTGTCGAGTTGGAGAAGTCGTTGCGAGGCCTTGGCGGCATCGAGAAAATCATTTTCGCTGGAAGTCTCCGCCGAGGATCAGAGACCGTCGGTGATTTGGATGTTGTGATTCAAACGCCCCCAGTGAAACATGCCAGCTTGCGCCGGGAAATAGCCAAGATATTGGCTGTTGAAGAGGCCGGTGAGAGCAACTTGCTGAAAGGCCGAACGGAGGAAGGCTTTGAGATAGAACTTGGTTTGTGCGATGCGGCAACAATTGCATCCACGCTAATTTTCGCTACGGGATCAAAAGCACATCTTGAGCAGCTTGCATCGCATGCAAAAAACTGCGGTATTGAACTGACCGAGGATAATCTCAAAGGTCGCTTCTCATCCGAGGATGACATCTATCGAGCGTTGAGACTTGCCCCGATTCCGCCGGAGTTGCGTGAAGGACGCGACGAAATCGAACAGGCGCGCAAGGGAGCTTTTCCTGCGGCGATTTGTGCGGAAAATTTGCGGGGCATCTTGCATGTGCACAGCAATTACAGCGATGGTCGCGCAACCTTGCGTGAACTTGCAAAGGCGGCGCAAGCGCGTGGATTTCAGTTTGTCGGCATCGCAGATCACTCGCAATCGGCGGCTTATGCGGGCGGCTTGATGCCCGAGCGTGTCAAGGAGCAATGGAAAGAAATTGACAAAGTGAATGCCGAAATAGCCCCCTTCCGAATTTTGAAGGGAACTGAAGTGGATATTCTCACGGATGGCTCGCTCGATTTCGATGACACGCTGCTGGCCGGTTTTGATTTCGTTGTCGCCTCGATTCATTCAGGCTTTCGCATGACGAAAGAAGCGGCGACAGAGCGCCTGTGCCGTGCGCTGGAGAATCCTCATGTGGATATTTTGGGTCACCCGACGGGACGATTGCTTCTGGCGCGAGATGGCTATCCGATCAATACCGAAGCGATTATCGAATGTGCGGCGCGGCACGGCAAAGGGATCGAAATGAATTGCAGTCCCTATCGCTTGGATTTGGACTGGCGATTTCTCAAGATGGCACAGGAAGCCGCAGTGCCTGTGCCCCTTTGTCCCGACGCGCACGATGTCGAGACATTGTGGGACATCTTCTTGGGTGTCCAAGTCGCGCGTAAAGGGCCGCTCCAGGTGAAAATGTGTCCTTCGACTTGGACGGCGGATGAATTCTTGGCGTGGACGAAATCGCATGGGAAATAAGAAGCGAGAACCGGGAAAATGCCGGGCGGGTGACACACCCACCACGGCGTGTCCGCAATATCCCTCCGCCTGCGGGGGGACAAAGGGGGGTAGCTCATCGAACACGCCGCATGATTCCTCCCCACTTATGATTTCTGTTTCCGGCGTGCGCGGAATTGTCGGTGAGTCACTCACCGAAGATGTCGTTTTAGCCTGGGCGCGGGCTTTTGGGAGTCAAATGACGCCCGGGTCTGTCGTGGTCGGCAACGATTCGCGGCCTTCGCGAGTAACGATACGCACGGCCGTCTTTGCAGGTTTGTCGAGCGCTGGCTGCAAAATCATTGACTTGGGCATTGTGCCCACGCCGACCATTGCGATGGCCGTCCGCCATCATCAAGCGCGAGGCGGCATCGCTATCACGGCCAGTCATAATCCTGCCCAATGGAATGCGCTGAAATTCTTCGGGCCACGAGGTCAATTCCTCAATGAAGACGAAGGGCGAACGCTGCGTGCGCTCGCCCAATCAGGCAAACTCCCAACGATCGCGGTTGACAGCATGGGCAGAATCGAAGAAGATAAAGATGCGGCTTCGCGCCATGTTGAGGCGATTCTCTCGATTGACCTGCTTCAGATAGAGAAGCTGAGAGCGCGGCGGTTTCGAGTGGCATTGGATACGATTCATGGAGCCGGGGGTGTCCTGCTGCCTGAGCTCCTTCAGCACCTTGGCTGCGAAATCGTGCCTTTTCACATCGAGCCGACCGGCCTTTTCCCGCGCAACCCTGAACCGATTGCAGAAAACTTGCGTGAGCTCAGAGGTGAGGTCGCCAAGAGTGGCGTGGACATTGGCTTCGTTGTGGATCCGGACGCGGACCGCTTGGCCGTGTTGCTCGAAAACGGCGAACCCGCTGGCGAGGAAAACACGATTGTGATGGCAGCGGACTTCGTGCTTCGCCATCGGCCGGGACCGATTGTCGCCAATGTTTCGACGACGCGCGCACTGGACGATATTGCCGCTCTCTATGGCCAGAAAGTGTTCCGCACGAAAGTCGGCGAGGCGCATGTGGCGGCGAGGATGCTTGAAATTGGGGCGGAAATTGGCGGCGAAGGCAACGGCGGCGTGATGTTTGCTGCGGTTCATTGCGTCAGAGACGCAGGCGTGGGCATTGCCCTCATTTTGCAGGCGCTGCTTGAATCAGGAATGAGAGTGTCAGAGGTTCTTGCTTCGCTGCCGCACTACGAATTGGTGAAAGAACGCATTGAGTTTCTCGATATGAATGAGGCACGCCGACAACTGGAACAGCTCGCTGATAGAGTCGGCTTCGGCACCCCGGATCATCAGGATGGTCTCAAGTGGAGTTTTGACGATGCATGGGTGCAGACCCGCATGTCGAACACAGAGCCGATTATCCGCGTCTTCGCGGAAGCCCACACGCAGCAGCGCGCCGAGCAGCTTGTCGCTGAAATCAGGCGCTGCCTTCGCGAGTCGCCAACGGAACTGAGATGACACATTTCTTCACCACACTTAGCGAGAACCTCGCCAAGAAGACCTGGGCAGCCGGTGTCTCGATCGTCTCGAACTCGGTTCTCATTTTGATTAAGCTGCTTGTTGGATTCCTCACGGGCAGCGTCAGCGTCATCGCTGAGGCGATTCACAGCGGAATGGACCTTCTGGCAGCTATTGTCGCCTTTTTCAGCGTGCGCGCCGGAGCGAAAGCTGCCGATGAGAAACATCCATTCGGGCATGGTAAGATCGAGGATTTCAGCGGCATGATCGAGGCCTTGCTCATACTCGTGGCCGCCGCTCTCATTATCCAGCAGGCTGTGAAAAAAATAGTGCATCCCACAGAGCTGGAGATGTTGGAGCTGGGAGTTGTTGCCATGCTCATTTCGGTCGCGGTCAATATTGGAGTGTCCCAATACCTTCTCAGAATCGCGAAAAAGACCGATTCCATCGCCTTGGAAGCTGATGCTCGTCATCTGACCACGGATGTTCTCACATCGTTTGGAGTCATGGTGGGAGTGGGCATCGTATGGCTCACCCATATCCGGATTCTCGACCCACTCGTTGCCCTCGGCGTAGCGGTGCTCATCATTCGGACGGCTTACGATTTGACCCGAAGGTCCGTTCGAGATCTCTTGGATGTGAGACTTCCGGACGGCGAGGAGGCTTTCATACGTGCCAAAATAGCCGAGCACGAAGGAGAAATCCTCGGCTTCCACGCGCTGCGGAGCCGCAAAGGAGGATTCCAGCGCTTTGTTGACCTTCATCTGATGATGGCGCGCAGTGCCAGCCTTGAGGAAGCCCACCGATTATGTGATCATCTTGAGGAAGAGATAGAAAACCGCTTCCCATCCATGAGTCTGACTATCCATGTGGAACCTTGCGACATCCCTCCGGGGAAGTGCGGCTCCGAGTGTCCTCTGAGTAAGAAGCCTCCCTGTCATGAAGAACCGGAGCCTGTGAGCAAGGAGAAATAGGGCAAAGCATAATACAGGGGATTTGCAGAATTCGCGGAAACTGAAACGCATGGAGGATTAATGCAACGCACGATTGGAGCGATTTTGGGTGGAGGGCCGGGGTCGCGCCTTTACCCGCTGACAAAATATCGTTCCAAGCCGGCCGTACCGTTTGCTGGCATGTGCCGGCTTATTGATGTTCCCATCTCGAATTGTCTGAACTCGGGATTGGATCGCATTTTTGTTTTGACGCAATATAATTCGGCTTCGCTCAATCGCCACATTGCTCTCGCTTACAAATTTGACGCGTTGCGTGAGGGTTTTGTCTCTGTGCTCGCTGCCGAACAAGCGCCGGATCATAGCGATTGGTATCAGGGGAGCGCCGACGCGTTGCGCATGAATTTACGCCACTTCAATCCCTACCGACCCCAGGATATTCTCGTTTTGCGCGGGGATCACATCTACCGCATGGACTATCGAGTCATGGTGTCGCACCACCGACGACAACGGGCGGATTTCACGATTGCCTGTCTGCCGGTACCCGCAGAACAGGCGCGACATTTCAACATTCTCAGAATGAACTCCGAAGGTCGCATTACGGACAACTGCACTTTGCCGCAGAGTCCTGACAAGCTAAGCGATTGGACATTGGCTCCGGGACTGTTTGGTGGAGAAGCCAGTGCGGGTGCCCAGCCGATTTATCTCGCCAGTACGGGTATCTATCTTTGCCGCTATGAAGTCCTCAAAGAGATTCTGGCAAAGCAATCGGGAGCTCATCTCGAAGATGAAATCATCCCCCACGCTATTGGCAACTGCCGAACTTTTGGATTCCCCTTTTTGGGGTACTGGAGAGATATTGACTCGATTGACACTTATTTCCATGTTAGCCTGGCATTGACCGAGCCCAAGCCGCCGTTCGATTTTTTTGACCCTCGGATGCGCATTTTCACTCACCCTCGCTTTTTGCCCGGGTCGCAAATCGGTCAAGTGGAGACACGAAACTCGATCATCTGCGAAGGCTGCCGGGTCGAAAAAGCACGATTGGAACACTCGATTGTGGGAGCCCGCTCAATTCTGCGCGGAGAGGTGAAATTGACGGAGACGATTCTCGTGGGGGCGGATTACTATGAAACGGAAGAAGAAATCGAGGGAAATCGGGAGCGTAAAAGGCCGGATGTGGGGATTGGAGGCGATACCTCCATCCGGCGAGCTATTGTGGACAAGAATGCGCGCATTGGCTTTGGTGTTCGTATTGAGCCACCCGAAAAGGCGCCGGACAGAGATGAAGAGGGTTGGGTTGTTCGGGATGGCATTGTCATTGTCGAGAAGGACGCGGTGATTCCTGACGGAAGCGTTCTTCCATAAGATGTTGAAGTGTGCTCGAAGATGGTCATAGATTGGATACGGCGAAAGCAGCAGGGCGGCGAATTGACCGCCGAAGAAATCCGCGAGTTGACCGAGGGATTCACGCGAGGTGATGTCCCCGACTACCAGATGGCGGCGCTGCTGATGGCGATTTACTTCAAGGGTCTGACCGCGGCGGAAGGGAAGGCATTTCTGCGTGCGCTGATTTCATCAGGCGAGCGACAGGATCTCTCAGGCATTCCCGGGATCAAAGTGGACAAGCACTCGACAGGCGGTGTGGGAGATAAGGTCTCGCTGGTTGTGGCTCCTGTCGTTTCGTCGTTGGGGATTCCTGTGCCGATGATTTCGGGACGCGCGTTGGGGCATACCGGCGGCACGCTGGACAAACTCGAATCCATTCCGGGCTTTCGCACCAAACTCTCGGCTCGCGAGTTTCGCCGCATTTTGGCGGATGTGGGATGTGTGTTGGTCGGTCAGAGTGATTCGCTTGTTCCGGCGGACCGAAGATTGTACGCTTTGCGCGATGTGACTTCGACGGTGAAAATTCCCGGCCTCATCGCCGCGAGTATTCTCTCGAAGAAAATCGCCGAAGGAGCGAACGGATTGGTATTGGATGTGAAAATCGGCGAAGGGGGCTTTCTGCCAAACGAAGAGGAAGCCGTCGAGCTCGCAAAGCTGCTGGTCGCGTGGGCCGAAGAAAACGGCCTGCACACCGTGGCTCTCGGCACGGACATGGAAACGCCGCTGGGTCACGCTGCCGGTAATGCTCCTGAGGTCATCGAATCCTTGAAGATCCTGAAAGGCGAGGAGCCCGACGCTCGCTTGGCGACGCTTTGTGAATTGCAGGGAGCGATGATGATTTGGTTGGGAGGGAAGGCAAATGATTTGCGCGTGGCACGACAGCTTTATCGCGAGGCTGTTGTCTCAGGCAAGGCGATTCAGAAGATGCAGGAAATCGCGCATGCCCAGGGTGCCGCGGGGGATGTCTTCGAGAATTTCGAGCAAAATGTCCGACCCAAAAAGAAGGCGGCAATCACCGCCTCTCGGTCCGGGATTCTTGCGCGAATTCATGCTCAGAAGATCGGGTGGGGATTGGTGGACTTGGGTGCAGGCAGAAAAAAGGCGAGCGACCCCGTGGATCCGACCGCGGGAATCTACTTCGTTGCGCGAGAAGGGGATACCGTGAAGGCTGGGGATGCCTTGGCCGAGGTTGTGTGGAGTGCCCTGAATGACGCGGCCGAATCTCTGGCGCGCCTTCGCGAGGCCTTCGTCGTTTCGGATGAACCTGCTACCGAACGACCCTTGGTGTTCTTCGTGTGCGACCGCGTGGGTTGTCGCACGGTTCGGCAGTCTGAAGAGCTCTTCGTATAGAAGAAGGAGAAGTGGCAGCAACTACCAAAGGAGAAACCTGTGGCTGAGGACAAGGAAAAAAAGGCGCGGATGATTCGTTTGAAAATTTTCCGTTTGCAGAAAGAGCTTGCCGCGTCACAGCAACACGCGCGTTTGGGAAGCTTTCTGCACGCCAGCCGCCCGGCGACAATATGGAGCCAGGCGGACCGCGACCGGAAGCGCATTGAAGATGAAATCGCCGGGTTGAAGGAGCAGCTTGACGCGCTGACGGCGTCGCCGGCGGCGCCATCGGTGGCACCGCCAGTGAAGAAGAAAAAAGCAGCGGCCGCGAACGAGGCCTCTGCAGAAAAGACTCCCCCTAAGAAAAAGAGCGTGACGAAGAAAACCGCCCCTAAAGGAGCCCAAAAAGCCCGTCACGCCAAGTAATTCTTCATTTTCTCGATGAATTTCGCTTTGGGAACGACGCCAACGATTGTCTCGACATGTTGGCCGTTTCTAAAGAAGAGGACCTGCGGGATGTTGAAAATGCCGTAACGCTCGGCTGTTTTGGGATTCGCCGCTATATCAATCTCTCCAATCGTCACCTTATCCCCCCATACCGGCAGCAGCTCTTGCAGCATCGCGTGAACCTTCTTGCACGGAGCGCACCACGCGGCACCGAAGTCCAAGACCGCCAGCCGGTCGCTGTGAAGAATTGTCTCTTCAAAATTCTCGTCGGTTACTTCAATAAGCTCCATCATCATTTCCTCTGGTTAGAGACCGTGATCATCCATCAGCGCAAGCAAGTCGCCCGCAGACTTGAACCCAGTGAAACGAGCAATTTCTTCGCCTGAGGGTTCGAGAAAGATCACGGTCGGCATGCCGGTGATTTCGTATTTTCGCTTCATCTCTTCAACCCAGGGCGACGAGCGCGTGAAATCCAACTTCAGAAGCGCGAAATCCTTGAGACGCTCCGCGACCTCAGGCACGACATAGGTCTTCTCATCGAGTTCTTTACAAGCGACACACCAATCGGCATAGACATCAATGACGACTGACTTGTCCTCGCGGAGTGCTTTGGCGAGGACTTCCGGCTCTTTGTTGACTTGCCAGGCCACCACGCCGCCCTTGGCGGATACGGCGATTTCGGTAGCAAGTCCGCGATAAAGATAGATGGCCCCGACAAGGAAAAAAATGAGCAATATGGCTTTCCGCAGACGCTTTCCCGAAGAAGCCGTCTCACTTAACGCATCAAAGGCCCCCGAGAAAACGGCAAAGACAACAAGAAGTGCACCCCATAGGAAGAAATAGACCGATTGCGGCAGCAACGGCCGAAACAGAAAAAGCGCCGCCCCAATCAATATCCAGCCGAATCCTTTCTTGACCCCTTCCATCCAAACGCCCGCTTTCGGTAAGGCCTGAATCGCTCCGGCAAAGGTGCCGATGACTAAGAAGAGTAATCCCAGCCCAAGAGAGAAGACAAAAAGTAGTGCCCAACCTAAGAGCAGATTCTGTGTTTTTGCGACCCATGCCAGAAGCGCCACAATCAGTGGGCCGACACAAGGTGCCATCACCAGGCCCGAGACCATCCCGACTACAAGTGGCCCCAGAAGGCCTCTCTTTTTCTCGCCGGTCTGCAGTTTTCCTTGCCACGAGGCGGGCAGGGCGATGTCGAAAGCGCCCAGCATGGACAAGCCCATCAGCGCAAAGATTGCCGCGACCACGACGATGATGTAGGGCGATCCGGAGATCGAGCCAAAGAGCGTGCCTGTCGCGGCTGAAATGAGACCGAGCGTCGAATAGACCAGAGCGATTCCAAGGACGAATATCGCCGAGAGTCCCAAGCCGCGCAGCGGGCGACCCGTACTCCGCGCTCCGATGTAGCCGATGGTAATGGGAATGACAGGATAGACACACGGAGTAAAGCTCGTGAGAATTCCGCCCAGAAACACAAGTAGAAAAGCGAGCCAAGAGCCTCTCTCCAGTGCGTCTGCGAGCCGGCCTTCGAGACCGCTTCTCGGTTCCATATCGGACGGCGGTGAAATCGCACCGAAGATTTTTTCTTTCGTTGGAAAGATGCTTGTTCCCGAAGGAACAACCTCGATTTTGAGAAGCACCTCCTTCTCTTCGGGAAGGAAGCAAACTTCATTGCCAAACTCTTGGCAGACTTGATATCCGACGGTCACCGGAACGACGCGCAAGCCAGGCTCGGCAGTTGAATCAGCCGACACGGTGGAATAGACGGCCACCGTCTTGAGATAGACAATGTCGCCTTTGAATTTCTTGCCTTTGGGAAATTCGGGCTTCGTGAAGGCGAGGTCCAGCGTATCCTTGATGTTCACGAAAAAAAGTCCATTGGCAATGTCGGTGATGTGGTACCGCTTTGGAACTTCAAAAACGAGAGCCAACCGCGCCATGCCACCGGCCGGAATTGCGGTCTGGTCCAATACGGCTCGAATAGGTACAGGGGGAGCTCCCTCCGGTTGTGCAAAAGCGCTCGGGACCAGAAGGCAGAAGAAAATGAACTTGACAACGCTTTTCATTCACCCATCTCAATTCAAACAATCGTTATAACCTACTAAACCCAAATTTGCTTCCAGAGTTCCCTCGGCAAAGGTCATTTCTTCTCATGAAGCGAGAGAAAACGGTTTGCACTATCGCGCGGCTTAGTCGCCGGTCTCCCGCGAAGGGGAAAGTGATTCTTCAGCCAGATTTCCGCTTCGTGATAACCGGGCAAAGATTTCTCGGCACGCTTGAATTCGGGCGGATGAACTCTCCTGCGCCCGTCCGCGCCTTCCGCGATGCCAAAATGAAGGTGCAGCATTTCGTGAAAGAGCGTACTGGCGACAACAATGTCGGGAACGCGAGTATCATCCAACGCCCGATTGAGAGTAATCACCTGCCGCTCGACATCGCAAATGCCAAGAACAATGCGCCAGCGATTGCGCGACCACCGCAGCACTGGTCGGGGCAGCCGTTCCCACAAATAGTGCTGGTTCAAAATCTGGAAAAAAAGAGTCAAGTCATACGCCCGCCCATGCGGGGCATCACGCGGGCCTCGTCGAGTCGTCTGGGTCGGCACGGGCGGCCCAGGCCGTGAGGCAAAGAGGTCCAGTTGATCTATCGAGCGCTTCATCGTGTGCAGCGCAACAGAGAATCACAAGGCGCCAGTGAAGGCACGAGCTCTTGACGGAAAAAATACAAAATCACCGCCACAAAGGCAACTTTTGCCTGAAGTCTCCAGTCGGCAAAAAGCGGAATCGAGCTTCATCTCCGCAAGGTCAATTGAAATATTGGTCTAAGAAGAGAAAACGACCGCGTGAACAGATGCCATAGCGTCTTGGAGGTGAGGCACATGTTTTGCGATCGGCAAAAAAAGAACTTAGGAGGTAGAATGCCGGACAATTTCATTCAAGACGGATTGATTGATGCGGTGCCCGGAACCGTGGCTCTGAAAAAGGGATTGGAAGCTTGGGCGCTGCGGCAGCGGGCACATGCGCACAACATCGCCAATGCCGAAACGCCGGGCTATCGGCGCGTTACAGTGGATTTTGAGGCACAATTGATGAACACTTTGCAAAACATGGAAGAACAACTCGCCAGGACTGACCCAGAGCATCTTCCGGGAGATTTGTCGGACTTGGAGCATTTTCAGCCGCAAGTGCGCAGGGAGCCAATAGATCCCAACGGAAACGGAATCAATGGCGTTGATATGGACCGCGAAATGGCGGAGATGGCCGAGACGCAACTCC
>DYHQ01000157.1 GCA_020724065.1 Candidatus Puniceispirillum sp.
AATATGGACATAGTAGGTTTCCATTGTGGATTCCCGCTTTCGCGGGAATGACACTCTAAACTGCTTGCGCAGGAATGACAGGGGGGCCATTTAGACGCCGATCCCCGCGTACGCGGGGACTGCCGTCGTCGCTGCGTCGTAGTCGCACGCTGCCCCTTCAGAGAGGAAATTTATTTCGAGATAGGTTCTACAAGCCCGGCAAATCGAGTAGCTGGCGAGCCAATCTATGGCTACACCCCAAACATACAATATTGGATAATCAGAGTCAAGAGGTAATATTCATCATGTTTCCAAATGTTCTTGGAAAAAACTATTTTAAAGCACTATTTCCAAAGCATGCATCTTTTTCGCATTTTCCCCAAATTTTGAATGCCTCTCTTTGTTGTCAACAAGGGCCCCCTCTCGAGTGTTTATCAAATGCGAATCTGGCTTGACATTTCTGAGAGAAATCCGTAGATTGAGGTCGAAATTCGAGTCGCCCAAGGCGTCGAATTTTACGAAACTAAGGGTGTCAAGTGCGAGTTAGAAGCGTGATGTCTAATAAAAGCGGCATTCCATGAAGTCCCTACCCGTACGAATCGCTCCGTCTATCCTTGCCGCCGACTTTGCGCGGCTGGCCGAACAGGTCCAGGAGGCAGAAATGGGCGGCGCCGACCTAATCCACTGCGATGTCATGGATGGGCAGTTCGTTCCCAACCTGACTTTCGGCTCGGGCGTCGTGGCGGCTCTTCGAGAAGCGACTCGCCTGCCGCTGGATGTGCATCTGATGATTCTGCAACCCGAACTTTCGCTGAAGTTCTACGCCGCAGCGGGGGCAACGATTATCACGGTGCATCAAGAGACCTGCCCCCACCTTCATCGCACTCTGATGGAGATTCGACGCATGGGAGCACAGGCAGGCGTGGCACTGAATCCTTCGACGCCCGTGGCAATGATTGAACCTGTCGCCGAGGAGATCGATCTGCTGCTTATTATGACCGTCAGTCCGGGTTTCGGCGGACAGCGATTCATCAAGGCTGGCTTGCGCAAAATTGAGGCGGCCCGCGCGCTTCGCGAGAAAACGGGAGTGAGCTTCTCGATTGAAGTGGACGGCGGCATTGATACCACAACCGCCGGACGAGTCGTTGCCGCGGGAGCGGACACGCTCGTCGCCGGGACGGCTGTATTTGCGGGCTCGATTGTTGACAACATTCGCGCACTTCGACAAGCGTCGCAAGCATGCTGAGAATCAAGTCGTGGTGCGTCGGAGCTTTCGAAGTCAACACCTATCTTCTGTGGGACGACGAAAGCCGCGAGGCGATGTTCGTTGACCCGGGTGGCGAGACAGAACGAGTTCTTGGCTTTGCGAAAAAGAACGACCTCGCTGTTCACTACATTGTCAACACGCACGGCCACGCGGATCACATCGCCGAGAATGCCATTGCCAAAGAGCGAACAGGAGCGCCGCTCTTGATTCACGCTGCGGACCGAGCGATGTTGCTTAATCCTGAGCGCAATCTGTCACTCTCTTTCGGCCTTCCTCTTGCTTCTCCCGATGCGGACCGCTGCCTTGCTCAGGGCGATACCATTCGCTTAGGCTGCCTCTCTTTATCCGTCTTGCATACACCCGGACATTCTCCGGGTTCGATTTGCCTCGTGCATGATAAGCTCGTGATGGCGGGCGATACGCTTTTTTGGCGCAGTATCGGGCGCACCGATTTGCCCGGCGGTTCCATGCTGGAATTGGAGAGCAGCATTCGGACGAAGCTCTACGCACTCCCTGATGACACCATCGTTTACACAGGTCATGGCCCCACGACAACCATTGGCGACGAGCGCCGCGAAAATCCTTTCGTTAGGGGATAGGGCGGCCGAAATCGAGAAATTCTTGGCTTACCTCTCGCTGGAGGCGAATCTGCGAGCGTTGACACTCGACGCCTATCGGCGGGATTTGCTCGAATTCAGCGCCTGGTGCGAGCGAGAAGGTCTCGATCTCGATAAGATGAGACAGCGGCAGCTTCTTGATTACCTCCAGCATCTCTCGGTTGGGCTGTCAGCGAGAAGCCGCGCGCGACATCTTTCGAGTCTGCGCGGATTTTTTCACTGGCGGATCGCCGCAGGTCGCGGACGCAGCGATCCCACATCAGGGATGAAAGGGCCGAAGATGCCCTTTCGCCTGCCGGATGTTTTGAGCGTTTCGCAAGTCGAATCCGTAATCGGCGCTGTCGCAGGCGATGAGCCTGTGCATCTTCGAGACCGCGCGATGCTCGAAGTCGCTTACGGATGCGGATTGCGAGCCAGCGAGCTTGTGGGATTGTGCCGTAAGGACCTTCAATTGAAAAAGGAGCTTGTTCTCGTACGCGGCAAGGGGGGTCGCGAGAGACTTGTGCCTGTTGGCGGACATGCGGTGCGCGCGCTATCGGCGTGGCTCTCGCAGGGACGCGCTCATATCCGGCGACAAAAGAAAGGCAATCTTGTCCCTTTGCCTGCACGCGCGGGAGATCATGTCTTTTTGAATCAGCGCGGTTTGCCGCTTTCGCGCATGGGCTTCTGGAAGATCCTGCGTCATAATCTTAATAAAGTGGGCATCAAGGGTCATGCTTCACCTCACACGCTGCGCCATTCCTTTGCGACGCATTTGCTTGAGGGTGGCGCGGATTTGCGCGTCGTGCAAGAGCTTTTGGGACACGCATCGCTTGCTACGACCGAAATCTACACGCATCTTGACCGCAGTTATTTGGGTGAAGTTGTCCGCAGTTTTCATCCGCGGGGATGATTTATGTAGCCGGGCGGGTGACACACCCACCACGGCTGACATTGCGGGCAGATCAGGGGATCTGCCTCGGCGAGAAAACTGTCTCCATTGCGGGTCTGGAGACGCACAACGGCGAGAAACTATTTTGAGGATAAATGTTAGATCTTCGCTCGATATTGTTATTTGCGCCGGGATTTATTCTCGGGTTGACTTTTCATGAAGTGGCGCACGGGTGGATTGCGGACAAGTTAGGGGATCCGACGGCGCGACAGGCAGGGCGATTGACGCTGAATCCGTTGGCGCATTTGGATCCCATCGGCAGCTTGATGCTTATCTTTGCCGGCTTCGGATGGGCACGGCCCGTGCCAGTGAATCCATTGAATCTCTCCAATCCACGACGCGACATGCTTTGGGTTGGTTTGGCCGGACCGGTGGCGAATCTTCTTTTCGCTCTCGCCCTCGGGTTTTTCTTCCAACTCTTTTTAGAAGGGCAGTTCCAGCGCGAGGTGCTTGGCTCGTCCATTTTGACGCTCGTCGTGTTCATGGGCGTGCAGATTAATGTTGTCCTTGCCATTTTCAATCTCTTGCCCGTTCCGCCGCTGGATGGCTCGCGGATTCTGGCCGGACTTCTGCCCGCGTCGTGGACGACAGGATATGAAGAATTTGAACGCGCGGGACCATGGATACTATTGGGATTGATTCTCTTGGCGAACTTTGCGGGCGTGCCGATATTTCATTACCTCATAGGGCCTTTGGCTGGGCCAATTACGAAACTGCTTCTGGGATTTGGGGGGTCGGCATTTTGACGAGACGACTTCTTCGAGCAGCCTTTCTGTGCCTGATTTGCATTGCCGCCGCGAGACCAAGCAGAGCCAGCGATCTGCCTTCCCAAATCGAGTCACTCATTTCCCAACCTTCTTTTGCCGGTGCACGATGGGGAATTTGCCTTTATTCTTTGACAAAGGATTCGCTCATCTTCAGCCGGGACGCCGACAAGCTCTTCGTTCCCGCCTCTACGGTGAAGCTGTTGACTTCGGCGGCAGCCCTGGACAGCCTTGGCCCGGACTTCCACTTTGAAACGGCTTTCTTTGCGGATGGTCCGTTGGATTCCACGGGCACCCTTCGTGGTGATCTCATCATGCGTGGCAGTGGAGATCCTACGCTGCGCGATGTGTTTGGTGAGAACGGTATCCCGGGCGCCTTTCACCAGATCGCCGACTCACTTCGCCAGCGAGGATTGAAACGAATTCAGGGGCGTCTTGTGGGCGATGCGAGAGCGTGGCCGCGGGAAGCACCCTGCCCAAGCTGGGAAGTGGGAGATTTCGCTGAAGATTGGATGCCGCTCACGGGGACCCTCTCCTTGAATCGCAACGATGCGGATATTGATACGGCTCTTTGTGTCTTGCTCGAAGCGGGAGCCAATTCGACCTTGTTTCTTGGTCCGAGCCCCACCCTGCATTTCCTTTCGGTATTCCATGGCGCACTACGCGATGCCGGAATCCATCTATCGGGCGAAAAAATCGGCAAATCAAATCCCGTTCGGCCCGCCCTGCTCTATGTTCATGCTTCGGCGCCGCTCCATGAAATCATGAAGCGGATGAACAAATGGAGCGACAACTTCTATGCTGAGCAGGTGTGTCGGGTCCTGGGTGATGGCGCGGGATCACAGGGTATCGAAGCTATCTACAAATTTGTTGCCCGAGCCGGAGTCAGTAGAAACGAGCTCCGACTCGAAGACGCCTCAGGCCTTTCGCGCAAGAATTTGATTTCACCGCGCGCCATTGTTCAGATCTTGAGATTCATGCACCGCCATCCGTGCTCTGATGCCTTCAAGCAGTCGCTCGCCGTGATGGGAGTGGATGGGACAGTGGCCAGGCGACCTGCGGCTGCTTTAGGCGCCGAAGCGCGAGCCAAAACGGGCACCCTCGATTACGCATCCGCGCTTTCGGGCTACCTTAAGACTGAGGCGGGTGAAGAGCTCGCATTCAGCTTCATTTGCAATAATTTCCTGGCTTCCGTGCAAACTGTCCACCAAGTTCAAGACAGCATTTGCACTCTTTTGGCAAAAGAGCGATGATTCTCATGGGAATTTGAGACATGGGCAAACTCCTATCAAACAAGGAGACGCTGTGCAACATAGACGATGGCATGCTGCCGCGCTGGGTGGCCTAATAAGTCTTCTCACTTCGACCTTGTGCGCGCTTGGGCAATTGGCGCCCCACAATTTCAGCCTCAGGGGAGAATCCAATGATGTTCCTCCCTCGGGGCGTTTGGCCAGCAATGTAATCATAGACATCCGTGCCGATACAACCCAAACGGTGTGGCTGGGAACAGGTCAAGGAATTTCCCATTATTTTCGTACTCAGGATCGGTGGGAATCATTCGGTGAGGCGCACGGACTCGGCAACGGAGGCACATCGGCCTTGGTGTGGACAGACAGCATCATTTGGTCAGCTTTTGCATTCGACACGACGGTCGGAATCTCTGGCGCTGGAGGAGGCCTTGCCTACAGCCGTGATGGCGGCACAAACTGGACTTGGGTGCCCCAGCCACGCGACTCCCATGTCGCTGTGAACGCGCAGGGTTATTCTGAAGAGTTGGGCTATTGGCCGACGACGACGAATGTGGACAATATCACCTATGATATTGCTCTCTCTGACTCGTTCATTTGGACAACCTCCAAAGGGGGCGGTCTTCGGCGACATCGGTGGGCCGCCGACTACAGGGATTCTTATCATTGGGAAGTCGTCGAGCCGGACACGCTTCCGTTTCATCCCGCTGAGAATTTGAACCACATCGCCTTTGCCGTCG
>DYHQ01000158.1 GCA_020724065.1 Candidatus Puniceispirillum sp.
CTCACTCCGGTCTTAGACCTTCGCTTATACAATGTCCGCGCATGGGTGGAATAGCCTTCACAATCTGCAAAATTCATCTGCACCACAATAATCGCAAATGAGTGATGTGACTGCGAGTCCATTCAAATCTTTGTCGCTTCTCTGAGCTGTGGCGGAGAAAACATCGCAATTTTGAATTGTGAAATATGCAAATCCGAACATTTTGAGGAGGTACCGTTGCGTTATCGAATTCGCACAGGGGCGTTTGCCTTCATTGTGCACCGATTCACAGGACTGGCACTGGTCCTCTATCTCTTCCTGCACATCTTTTCGGTGTCGCGGCTTTCTGATCCGGCGAGCTTCAACGAAGAGATGGCCCTCTATTCGTCGGCCTTGTTCAAATTGGCCGAATTAGGACTTTTTGCGGTTGTCATTGCGCATGCGCTCAACGGAGCGCGAATTATCGTCGTGGATTTTTGGGGCGCGTCGCGAAAGCAGGCCGCCCTTTTTTATGGCGCGATGGCGGTTGGATTGTTGATTCTCCTCTACGGCGCGGTGCATCTGCTGCCGCCCGTGTTTGATGGAATCCGCAGTGGCTCGCTGCTTGGTCCGAGCTACGAAGTGATTCCGGGAGGAGGTCACTGATGCTGCGCGAAAAAGGATTTGAACCCGGCGGCCAGTTTGTTTGGTTCTTTCACCGCGTCTCCGGATTTGCTTTGGTGCTGCTACTCATTCTGCATTTTGCCTATGTCCATTTTACGGTGGATGCGCACGACGGACTTGTCACCTTCAACGATGTGATGAATCGGCTCTCTCATCCGTTCTTCAAAGTGATTGATTTGAGCTTCCTGATACTCGCTTTGGCTCACGGGCTGATGGGCGTCATGCTCTCCATTCAGGACTATATTCGCTCGCGAGGCTGGCGGATAGCGGCAGTGGGAACGGTTTGGATGCTCGCGATTGTCTTTGGAATTTGGGGTACTGTGACGATTCTTTCGTTGAAACCCTTTGAGCCGGGCACCGCGCCCGAACCTGTGCGGAAAATGACCGGCCTTGTCCAACCCGCCGAGGACAATCAAGCCTTCTGGCCCATTGTGGAGGACGCACGATGACACATATACATGATGTGGTAATCATCGGGGCGGGCCTCGCCGGAATGCGCGCTGCGCTGGAAGCGAGCAAAGTGGCCGATGTCGCTGTAATAACGAAACTCTATCCGTCGCGCTCGCACTCCGGAGCGGCTCAAGGCGGTATCGCCGCCACATTGAAAAATGTGGATTCGGATGATTGTATCGAATTCCACATGTTTGATACGGTGAAAGGCTCCGACTACCTCGGCGACCAAGACGCCATCGAGAATCTCTGCAATGAGGCTCCCGAAGTCATCTATGAAACGGAACACATGGGCGTGCCTTACAGTCGAACGCCCGAGGGGAAAATCGCGCAGCGCAAATTCGGCGGCCATAGCTTGCATCACGGCAAGGTCGCTGCCAATCGCGCGTGCTATGCGGCGGATTATACCGGCCATGTGCTGTTGCACACTTTTTTCGAGCAATGCATCAAGCAGCGAGTCCGTTTCTATAGCGAGTTTCAAGCTGTCGGACTCATTGTCGTGGACAATCGTTGTCTGGGAATCGTCGCTTGGGATATTCAGAAAGGCGGCCTTCATGTTTTTCATGCTAAGGCGACGATGTTTGCGACCGGTGGCTACGGCCGCGTATTCAAGATCACCTCGAACGCACATGCCTCCACCGGTGACGGTCTTGCCCTCTGCCTTCGCGCAGGACTCCCGCTGGAAGATATGGAGTTCGTTCAATTTCATCCGACCGGACTCTACAAGCAGGGGATTCTGCTTTCAGAAGGAGCGCGCGGAGAAGGAGCGTATCTTCTCAACGGCTTGAACGAGCGTTTCATGGAGCGATATGCGCCGACACTCATGGAGCTTGCGCCGCGTGACATGGTATCCCGCTCGATTCAAACGGAAATTCTGGAGGGTCGAGGCGCAGGCCCAAAGAAAGACCATGTCTGGCTCGACATTCGCCACATCGGTGAGAAGCGTATCGCCGCAGTTATTCCGCAGATTCGCAGCCTCTGTTTGAATTTTGGAGGCGTGGATCCTATCAAGCAGCCGATACCGATTCAAACAACGGCGCACTATTCTATGGGCGGCATTCCCGTCACTTGCGACGGACGGGTGATATATGACGAGAAGAATTCGCTCGTCGAGGGACTGTATGCAGCAGGAGAATGTGCATGCGTCTCGGTGCATGGCGCGAACCGATTGGGCACGAACTCGCTCCTTGACGCTACCGCGAATGGTCGTCGCACAGGTCGCACCATCGCAAATGACATCGGCAAGCTGAAGCTCAACGCGTTGCCGGAGAATCCAATGGAAGATACTCAAGAACGGATTGGGCGCGTCGCCGGCAGCACGGGCAGGGAGAAAGTCATTCACATCCGGCACGACCTGCGCGATTCGATGGAAGAGAATTGTGGCGTTTTCCGCAGCGGCGAAAGGCTCCAAAAACAGAAGCAAATCCTCAAGGACTTGCTGGAACGCTATCGCCAAATCAAGATAGATGACCAGTCGAAAGTGTTCAACACGGACATCATGGAGGCTCTGGAGCTCGGCTACATGCTCGAATTCTCGGAATTGATCGTCGAGGGCGCGCTTCGTCGCACCGAAAGTCGCGGAGCACACTCACGCACGGATTTTCCCAAACGCGATGATGTCAATTGGCTGAATCACACTCTGGCTTGGCGCGATGCAAGCGGCCAAATTCGCTTTGGCAGCAAACCGGTGGTCATCAAGAATTACCAGCCGATGGAGAGGAAATACTGACATGATACGCACATTCAAAATTCTCCGCTTCAATTTGGAAAAGGACAAGAAGCCCCATTTTCAGAACTACCAGACAGAGTGCCCTCCCGGTTATACGGTGCTCGATGTGCTCTACGATATTAAGGGACTGCAAGATGGCACGCTTTCTTATCGTCGTTCCTGTCGCAGTGGGGTGTGTGGTTCGTGCGGGATGAAGATCAACGGCGTCAATCTTCTGGCGTGCAAGACTCAGGTGGAATCGCTCAAGAAGAAAGTGATTCATGTCGAGCCGTTGCCGGGATTTCCCGTGATGCGCGACCTCATCGTTGACCTGACTCCTTTCTGGGAAAAGCTCGAGAACATCAAGCCCTATCTGATTAATCACACTCCTCCTCCAACGACGGAACGCTATCAAAGCGCCGAAGATCAATTGAAAATTGAGGAAGCGACTTGGTGCATTTTATGCAACTGCTGCACCTCTTCTTGCCCGTCGCTGTGGGCGAACAAAGAATACTTGGGGCCGGCTGCGCTTCTGAAGGCGTATCGTTTCGTCTTTGATTCGCGGGACGAAGGCGCCGAGGAACGCTACAAAGTGCTAAACACCAAATCAGGTCTTTGGCGCTGCCACACGATTTTCAACTGTATGGACGCCTGCCCCCAAGAAATCAACATCACAGAGTATATCTCGAAGCTGAAAACGCGCGTCGTCTCGGAAAGATATTAGCGCTATCTCGTCAAGTAGGGGCATGGCGCGCCGTGCCCTATAGCCGCCGCGGCATGCGTCTCGCATGCCCGGCTCGCAAAGAACACGACGAGTACGAGACAAGAGAGACGCCTGCCGATGTGGAAACGGGAAAATGAAATCCCACACCAAATACCTGACCTTCAACACACGCCAGCGGCGCGAGTACATCAATATCACTCGCAAAGTCGCTGACGCAGTGACAAAATCGGGCGTGAGCGAAGGGATGGCCCTCGTCTCGGCGATGCACATCACCGCGGGGGTTTGGGTGAACGATGCGGAAGAAGGTCTCTTGGCGGATATTGACGAGTGGCTCGAGAAACTTGCGCCGCACGCGAACTACCGTCATCATCGCGCAGGCGAAGACAACGGCGATGCTCATTTGAAATCGCTCCTCGTCCATCACGAGGTGATTCTGCCCATCACAAACGGAGCGCTCGACCTCGGCCCATGGCAGCAAGTCTATTACGCCGAATTCGACGGCCAGCGCCGCAAGCGTGTCATCATTAAGGTGATGGGCGAATGATTAGCAAGACAATTCGGAAATCTTCTTCGATGAGCGCGAGTCTTCGCGCTGCCTTCTGGATGGCGCACAAGACATAGTCATTCCCGAAAGTACGTTGGTATTATGACATTACGCAAGGGGTTGAAACCCCTTGTTCACAATCGGGTTAACAAGGGGCTTTAGCCCCTTGAATAGCAGCTTACTTTTGAGAATCGCTATATGATGACAACGCCTGCCACCATCTCGCTTGAATCGCTTCGAGAACAAGCGCGCCAAATTCGCCGCGATGTGATTCTGATGGTCAATCATGCGCGGTCGGGTCACCCGGGCGGGCCGCTTTCTGCAGCGGATTACCTGACAGTTCTTTGGTTCAAGTACTTGCGGTGCGACCCGAAGAATCCGTTTTGGGAGCGTCGCGACCGCTTCGTGCTGTCAAATGGTCATTGTTCCGCGCTGAATTATGCTCTCTTGGCTCGGCGCGGCTTTTTCAATCCCGGTTATCTGCTCACCTTTCGCACTCTTGAATCGCGCCTCGTCGGTCATCCCTCCCGAGAGAAGTTGCCATTTATTGAAGTCTCCACGGGTTCACTTGGTCAAGGACTTTCCGTCGCGCATGGAATGGCACTGGGTGCGCGCCTGCGAGGTTGGGATGAAGTAACGATTTACTGCAATTGCGGTGATGGCGAATTGCAGGAAGGAGCGTGCTGGGAAGCCATCATGAGCGCCGGTCACAGAAAAAGTCAGACTCTCGTTCTCATGGTGGATTACAACAATGTGCAGATTGACGGGTTTCTGCCTGAAGTGAAAGACCTCGCGCCTTTAGCCGAGAAGCTGCGCGCTTTCCGCTGGCGCGTGATGGAGGCTGATGGTCATGATTTCGGGCAGATTGATTCTGCTTTCGCGGAAGCGAAAGAGCGCGCAGGCAAACCAACTGCTATTCTTTTCCGCACTGTCATGATGAAAGGCTGCCCGAGTTTCGAGAATGACCCCGGGTGGCATGGACGCCCGCCGATCGATGACGAAGCCAGACAAATGCTACGCGAACTCGGATTCGATGATGACCTGGAGGCGGCTCGCTGGAGTTTAGGAAGTCGAGAATTCTGTCCAGTCATACCCTTATGAAAACACCTCGCTATCGAGGCGTCCTACCCCCAAAATTCTGGAAGATGGAACTCACGCGCGAGGGCTTTGGGCGCACTTTGGTGGAATTAGGTCATACGAATCCGCGAGTCATTGTCCTCGATGCTGACTTGTCGCAATCCACGCTCACCAAATACTTTGCGGCAGAATTTCCCAATCGTTTTTTTGAAATGGGAATCTCTGAGCAGGACATGATGAACACAGCGGCGGGACTCTCACTGATGGGTTTCATCCCGTTCCTT
>DYHQ01000021.1:0-3722 GCA_020724065.1 Candidatus Puniceispirillum sp.
ATGGAACGATATTCTACTGGAACTCATCGCCCTTACTGGCCCGGGGTTGGAATGGATGGTGAGACGGTTTCGGCAGGGATTTACTTCGCCCGCGCTGTGTCAGGCACTGAGTTCAGCCCCGCACGAAAACTCGTGCTACTAAAATGAGCCCTCTTCATCGCGGCCGGCGAATCTGCGGAATTTCCCGCGCAGTTATTCAGGCGGGAGACCCGCCCGCCGATAACCGGAGACCTTTATTGCTTCGCCAATTCCTCAATCACCTGAATCAATGGCTCCCATCCGAACCGTCCGGCCGCCTTTTCGACTCCCGGCTGTAATTTTTCGCCCAGACCTTCCTTCAGGAATCTGATGCACGCCTCGGCAAGGGAGCGCGGATCCTGCGGCGGCACCATGAGTCCTGATTCACCTTCTGCTACAACCTCCGGCAAGCCACCCACTCGCGTCGTGATTACCGGGAGCCCGTGCGCATAGGCAATCTGAATGATCCCTGATTGCGAAGCGCTGCGGTAAGGTAACACTGCCACATCCGCCGCGCGGAAATAGATTCCTACTTCCTCATTCGGAACATAGTGGTCAATCCAAGTCGCGGCCTCTTTCAACGGAGATTGTGCCATCCTCTGGTCATATTCTTCGCGCTCCCCATAAACCTCTCCCACTACAAGAAGCCGAACTCCTCCGAGCTCCCTGTGAATTTCAGGGAAAGCATCGAGAAGGTCCACAAGTCCCTTATAAGGTTTGATGAATCCGAAGAAGAGCAAAACATGCGGCTCGTGAATGCCCAATTTCTGCCGTGCTTGCTCTCGAGTCAGGCTCGAAGGATAGCAGTCATACAGAGGATGATGCACTCGACGAATTCTATCTTGCGGAACTTCTGGGAATCGTTCCATGAATTCCTTATGGACCGTCTCTGATTGCGCAACATATCCGTGGAAAGGACTCAGACCAAAACGGGTCCAGAATTTCCCCATCGGCCAGCCTTCGTGAGGCACAACATTATCCAAAATGGCAATCGGTCTTGGGCCGCGGCCTCGGCGAATCATTCGAACCAAGCAGCCATACGAAGGCCCGAAGAAAGGAACCCACCATTTGAAAATGACCGCATCGGCTTTCAGCGCTCGAATCGCCCGCGCTGTCGTCCACCAACTGAGAGGATTCAAGGGGCCTAACCGAGGCTCCGGATGTACATCAATGGTCGCATCCCCCGTGTCTTTCTGAGTCTGTCCCGGAAAGATCAGGCGCGGGAACTGTCGGTTGAATGAAATGAAATGAACATCGTGTCCCTTTTCGCGCAGCTTCTGATAGAGAACCGCCAAGTACTGCGCGATTCCTCCTCGAAACGGATGCGCAGGCCCTACGAGAATGAAGCGCATCAGCGAGCGAGCTCCTTCCTGATTGCCTCTAAGACTCGATTCGGATAGAGATACTTCATGCATCCTCCAATGGGACAAACCGGATCATAGTAACAGGTGCAATCGTATTCAGGCGCCAGAATCACCCCTTGGTCGTAGAGTTCGAATTCGTATGGACTGAAAATATTGTTGAACAGAACAACTCGCTTGCCTAATCCCAGCGCAACATGCACCGCCAGCGATACGGCAGTCACCACCAAATCCAATTGATTGACCAATGAGAAAAATATCGGCAGACGGAAATGACCCGCATAGAATGCTCCCGAAGCGCGAGCAATCTGACGATTCTTCTCTTCTTCGGCGGGGCCTCCAAGAAGAACAACGCCCAATCCCTCCACAACCAGCCGCTTGGCAAGTTCGGTCCAATGCTCGTCAGGCCAATTGCGATGAGCCCAGCGTGGCCCACAACCCGTGGCCAAGCCAACCAGCGGTCTTGTGGTCGGCAGGTTCCATTCCAGCTCCGGCTCCGGCAGTTCCAGAACATACCGTTCACGGCCATATGCATAGCCGCACATCTCGACGATCTCCTGCGGATAGCTCTTGCGATTGGCTTTGCTGACATCGTCGAAGATGCCGGTGAGGAATTTGTCCTGCGCAGGCTCATCCACTGGAAAACATAAGCCTTCAGGCCCCAACACAAATCCTTTCCGATGCGCCGCCTTGACTTGCGATGCAATTGCCACGGCTTCAGGGTCTTTATCCAAACTGAGCAGATGACTGAATGGAGCCGAGGTAACCCCTGTGATTGCGTCCAGTGTGAAAGGTAGAATTCTGTCAATCCATTTGGAAGGCAACACCTCCGGCGAGCGTGTCAGCCAAGTGATATGAGCGCGCGGATGATGGGCTTTGAGCACTCGCAGCAATGGAGTTGTTCGGATGACATCACCGGCCGCGCCCAATTTGATAATGAGAAACCGTTCCTCAACGGGGTCATAGTAGGAACAGTCTCGACAATGAACGCCTTCCTTCTTATGGGGACGGCAGGGCCGGTCTCCCAAAAAGTACCGACAATCACGATGAACAATCATTGACTCTCCTCCGCACGAATCCTGAACAACTGAGCGGGAGTTTATTGCGAAAACAGTTCATTTATCAATGGAAATGAGACGACGCGTCAGATGACTATAACGCCATCCCTATCGAGGCGCTGACCTCTCGTTCCCCTTCCGCCGTCAGCGAGAAATCCACTTCCATGATATGAATATACGGCACACGACAGCCGAGGCCTACACCTCCAGCAAGCAGCTCCGCTCGACGGCGCCCCAGCCGCAATTCGGTCCGCTCCACGAAGACAACTCCATTTAGACCGAAAGGCAGATTCTGAAAACGGCTTCCCAAAGGAACATCGAAATAGACAATGCTTGTCAGAGGGAATCGCAATTCCGCAGTTCCCGAGAGATAGCCGTCCGCTTCACTTTTCTCGGTACGATAGCCGCGAAATCCTGTATTGAAACCAAAAAACCACCGCGCCCACGGCGTCATTCCCGCCGACGCTGTACCACCGCGAAAGCGAAGCGCCAGAACCATGGGACGCGTTCCCTCCGTCAGCGGCCAGAATGCACGGCCATCAGCCTCTGAGCGGAAGAAATGTCGATCCCCTCCGATGTAGTTCGCCTCCAGCCACACATAGCTTCCCTTCGACGGATACCATTCCACATCCCGATGCTCAAGAGCCATGAAAATGCCCACAAGTCCGGTTCTGTCCTTTGGGGCTGCAGCCTCCGGCCAGAGCGGTTCTTCTTTGACATATTCATAGCGGAACTTCATCCCTGCGCGGGCGGGCATTCCTTCGCGAGTCCCTATCTGCAGTTCCCCGCGCACATCTTGTGATTCCCTATCCAGACCAAGGATGGCGGCATGCCGATTGACTATGGTCAGGTTTCGGAAATGAGCGCGCACGGACAAGGGAATACTTCGAGAAAACCATCGAGTGTGATAACTGAGAGTGCCACCTCGGCTTGCTCCCACCCGAGCCAACGCTTGAACAATCGCCCCGCTGCCGAGCAAGTTCATGTCCAAGGCCCCGATGTCGAAACTCGCTCCATCAAAGAAGCGTTGAGGGCTTTCGAACAGCAGCGACAACTGAGTCTCGTCCAAGTTTACTGAAACGATTGGCCAAAGGTGCCACGCTTCCGCCAGACGCACCGTGACGACTCCATGCGAATCGGCCACCACTTCCACGCGATTGAAGAGACCGAGATTCAGAAGGCGATTGCGCGTTCGGTCGAGGGCTTCCCGTTGGATCGTATCACCGACTGAAACCGTCAACTCCCGCTCAATCACCCAGGCTTTTGTCCAGCGGCGGCCCTCAAT
>DYHQ01000021.1:3732-23318 GCA_020724065.1 Candidatus Puniceispirillum sp.
GCGCGTGACCCGTACAGCCTCCGCCGTAGAAATGCTGCATAGAATCCCAAGCGTGACCCAGGCAACGATTCGCACGCTATCGCCACTCCCACTGAAAGAATAGATCAAACCCGGACTGGCCTTCGCCCTGGCGCGTTCCTCTTAGTCGCAGCCACGGCAAAACCTGATATTCCAAAATGACCTTCTGTCCTGCCTGTTTCTCCTCCATCGAATGAATCACGCTGACAAAGAGATTGCTTGTGACATAGGCTCCGACCTCGAGCTCCCCCTGAGTGAGTCCGGCCACTCCTCCCTGACCGGGGCGATATTCAAAAACTTCAAGGCGCAACGCTCGACTGACGAGGCGACTGACACCTGCAGACACACCCGTTACGGCGGCCGTTCCCAACATCGGAGTCTCCGATGAGCCCGCGCCAGAAGAGAACATCTCCGTCGTGCCGGTAGCGCGACGGCCTAAGGTGAGATAGGAGACAATATCCTCATAGGAGAGCTCTCCATCGGGATCGCGTCCTGATAATTCAATCTCGGGGTGGTTCTTTGTGCCGCCGAGTTTCAGCACGATCTCAACATCTCGGCTTCGTTTCAAATTTGCCTCAATCGCCGTGATATCGAGATTGGGATCTTGGAGATCACCGTCAAAGGTAATGGTTCCTTCCTGCACCTCAAGGCTTCGTGTATAGAGATTCACTGTTCCCCGCACCACACGAATCTGACCGTACACTTGTTCCGTTTCATTGGGCGACTTGTAGAGCCAGACCTCCCCTTCCAATTCGATGGAGACTCCTCCTCCATGAATCCAGCAATTGCGAGGGAGCTTCACACGGACGGCTTCATCCATTTTCTTATATATGAGGTCGCCCGGAAAGCGAAACGCTATCGCCGTGTCACCCCGCAGCTCCGCCAATTCTGCTTCCAGGTCAACGAGTTCGATGTCTTTGGTTGTTGCGGAAGTGATGCGGTACCGCAACTCGTCCAACGAAAGATTTCCCTGGGTGTGTAGGGCCATGGGAGGTCCTTGAAGGGCAACATTGCCACTGAGTTTTGCTCGGAGGTCGGCGCGATTCAGGATTTGGAAATGTTTGAAATTGATACGGACGGAAAGACTCTCCGGCAGAGGGAAAGCCATGAGCGCCATGCCCTGGCCTTCCATCTTGCCGGTTGCTTTGGCCTCGACACGCTCAATGAAAAGGCTGTCTCCTCGCC
The DNA here is from genome assembly GCA_020724065.1 of Candidatus Puniceispirillum sp. Taxonomy (GTDB): domain Bacteria; phylum Electryoneota; class RPQS01; order RPQS01; family DYHQ01; genus DYHQ01. The sequence continues at coordinate 4,936 of DYHQ01000021.1, forward strand.
AATTGCCTTTCAGATAAATGTCCTCATAGTGCAAACCGTGTACGATGTCTTCAATCGAACCGTCCTCGATGACAAGGTCTCCGTTCCAGACGGGCTGCTCTATTGTGCCTGAGATGTTCAAATCAACGCCCGCTCGCCCACCGATGCGCACACCCCAAGGCAAGTAAGGCTGCAACTTATCGAGAGGTTGGTCGTGGAGTCTGAGACGTGCTGACAAAGGCTCACCTCTCGGAAGTCTCAATCCCTCGGAAAACGATAGCGTTGCGGGTGCATTGCCGCTGAAGGTCGCCAGTGTGTCTCGTTGCCAAATGGCAAATCCATTGGCTGCCAAAGAACCTCCTTGAAGTTCGCCGGTTGCCACAAGCTTATCTATCCATCCATTCTCATCCCACTGGAGGCTCTCAGCCACAAGCTCGAAATTCACGGTCGGTGCTTGACCGGTCCCCGAAAGCTGCAATTGGGCCGAAATCTTTGCTTCCGGCAAGGGCAGCAACTTAGCCAAAGCCCCACTCCGTAAATCAGAGACAAGAACTTCAAAATCCTCTTCATCTTCAAGCGACAACCTGCCGACAGCCCGGAAAACGCCGAGGTCGGAGTTGAGGTCGAAATCCGTCATTGAAAGCTCATTGCCGGTCCATATCAATCTTGTGGGCTTCTCAAGTGTCCAATGGTACCCAAGAACCTCTCCCCTGAGCATGTTCAGATTTGCTGTGAGTGCCTCATCAATGTCCTTTTCAAAAACACCTTTCATCTGCAATCGCAGGGAGTCGTGCGCGAGCGAAGCCGACAGGGTAGCCGCCATGCTATCCAGCCGCCCGCTGAAGTGCACCATCACCGTATCTGCCGCGCGACCCACCACTTCACCGCCTTCTCCGTAGATACTCCCCGCGACAAACAGTGGCGAAAATCGAAAGGTATCCACCGACGCCGCAAGACGGCGAAAAGAATAAGGCCCAGCCGCGACGGATTCTCCCTCTAATCTTGCCTTGATCTCAAACTCAGAAGGCCCTGCTGCACTCAACTTGAATTTTGTATCTGCAGAGAGCTGAACAGCTCCAGAAAGCGTGCCTGCCAAATCCTCTGGAATAGGCAACTGCGCCGCCAACTCATGAATGTCTTGCGATTGGATTTCTGCGTGGATCTGGAAAGTGCTGTCGAAGACACCACCCCCCTTGAGTTCCAGAGATGTTCCTTTGTGGGCCACGTACAATTGTGGGATAGTGAGCGCCTTGCCCTGCCATTCTGCTTCCACCCTCGCGGTGTCTAAGGAATGACCGCGGAAACTTGTCGGCCCGAAGCTCGCTTCGACCGCTCCTTCTTTGCCAAAGGGCGGAGCTCCTCTCATCCATCCGTGAAGCCGGGCATTGATTCGCGGGATATCCGACGGTACACCGTCGGCAAAATCCTGCAAACACAATTCCCTCACATCCAAGTTAGTCTCTATGCGAGGAGATTCTGTCAACAAATCGGCAGCATGGAAAGTCATTTTCCCCGAGCCGCTCGGTGAACGAATCTCTCCCGCGCCGGAGAGATTCTGGTCGCGCCATGCGAAATCGAGATCGGCCTGATGGATCTCGTAGTCGTCATAATGCGAGTTGTGCATGGAAATACGCGCGGAAAAGTCCGCTGTCTCTAAAGGTGGTCCCTCTCCCTGAATGTCAAAGCGGCCCGAAAGCCACGCTTGAGCCATCACAGTGTCTGCAAAATAATCTGGACGCAAGCCGTAGAAGTCGCCGCGTGCAAGAACCGCAACTCGCTCGACAGGCCAAATGGTTCTTGCCGAGAGCGTTGCGACGCCCGCCTGAGGCCAGTCCAAAGCTAATTGAATGTCCAAAGAATCCTTTAGTTCATAGAGCAAATCTACTGCGATCGTATCATTCGGTGGCTCCCATCCCAAAAATGGAGATAGCATTTGCAACGGCAAACGAGCACTGACATATCCCGAGCCATGCCCGAATTCCGTCAAAGGCCACGAGCCCGAACCGCTGAGGCTGATTCCCTCCGTCCGGAGGGCGAAACGATGCAGGATGAGTTCTCTGGGTTCGTAGGACAGGCCCGATTCAATATGCAGGCTGTCCGTTTGAAAAAGCACTTGCTCATCTTCACGAACGGTCAGCGCCTTCATTGAGATCTCAAGTTGCCGAATTTGCACTCGCCATGGTTCTGCCGGTTCCGCAATCGGCTCTTCCGGCGACGGTTTAGCGAAAATATCTTCAAAGGCGAAACGGCCCGTGCTGTCCATTGCGATTTCAGTTTGTAGCCCCTCGATTCGGAGAGAATCAAAGTCGAGCGAGTGAGCCAGCAGCGAGAAAATATGCAAGCGGCCTGAGACGCGTTCCATCTGAACAATTGGCTCGTCGCGAGCGGTAAGCTTTGCTCGCCTGATGTCAAAGACTCCCGAAGGGAGCACATGGGCACTTTCCACTTCAAGGCGACCATTCAATCCCTGATTGACGCTCTCCAGCAGACGACGCACAATCAAGCTTTGTGCCGGACGAAGAAAAGACAGCGAAATGCCCGTGAGCAACACAAGCCCACCCGCCCCCCCGAGGAGCAGCCACAGATAGACTCTTTTCTTTCGCCTGCTCATGGTCTCTTATGGCTCATCTTCTTGCGAGGCCGCTTCCACGGACTCCTCAAGTCGTAGCGCCCAGCTTGCTGGGCTGTGAAATCTTGACACAATGTCTCTTAATTTAGGCGGCGTCATCTTCCTGAACGGCAAAGGAGTTCGCAGGTCGGGAACTTGCGCAGCCTTGGAGCCCAGCAAGCTCGGCGCTACGCATTTCGTTAGAACGCTTCACCGATTGAAAAGTGCCAGTTCCACTTGGGTTCGCCAAAGGGATTGGGGCGCAGTTGCCAGGCGAAGTCGGTGCGAATGGGTCCGACCGGCGTGATGACTCGGACACCGAATCCGGCCGAGGGCAGCAAATCGCCGAGGACAATTTGAGATGGTTTTCCCCAAACGAAGCCCGCGTCGCAGAACAGGGCGAGGCCAAACGGCCCCCAGATGTCGTGGCGCACTTCCGTCGCCATTTCAAGCGCCGCATCACCTCCGATGGGCGTTGTAATATCGGTTGAACTTCGCGGTGAGAGCATTCGGCGCGGCCAGCCGCGAACCGAAGTCGGCCCTCCCAGATAGACCCGATCCTCTACGGGCGTTACTTTCTCACCTCGGACCGGACGCATCAACTCCACCTTCATTTTGCCGGCCAAGACAGTCTGACTGGAGATCGGACGAGCAACGGCACTCGACAGAGTTCCTTTCGCCCAACGCACATCGGTTCTCCAGAAAAGACCCTGCTCGGCAAGTTCGAGACCCACGACATGACCTTTGCGAGGTAGAAGAGGATTGTCGCGTGTGTCCCAGAAAAGGCCAATCGTTTCGACGGAACGCGGGTAACGCGAAGGAGGAGCGCTGGCCGTGTCCGGCGTTCCGTAGCGGCGGGCATAACCCAACTCATGGAGAAAACGCAGCGTGACAAACCGCAACGGCTCAGCGGAAATGCCGTTCGTCAGGCCGATGGTTTCCAAGCGGTATCCTTTTTCGACCTCCAACTGCCATCGAGGACCAATCACGACATCCGTGGGATCGTAAGGAAAGTGGGGCCAGAAGAGTCGCATCTCCGCCTTATGCAGAATCTGGGACACTTTCCCTGTAACTTGAAGACGCCTTCCTCTCCCGACGAAGTTCCGGTCGGTCCATTCGGCCTGGCCTCGCGCCTCCTCTTCGGAATCATAGCCAGCTCCGAGGCGCAATCGGTAGCGCCGGCCTTCTTGGAGTTGGATTCGGACGGGTAGAATGACTCCCGACACATGCGTGTCTGCCTCGACGAGCGTCGTGCTGAAAAGCTCAAGTCGGTAGATTCGTCGCCGGGTCTCCGAGAGTTTCAGGGGATTGAATCCATCGCCCTCTTCATATCGAAACTCGCGTCGCACCACCTCACGGGACACATGCTTCAATCCCGTGACCTCTGTTGTGCCGAAGTAGCAGAAGGATCCCGGATACAGGGTGAAATGCACTTCCCCTCGTCGCGCCGTGGTGTCAATGCTCACTTCGGCGTCTACCCGCGCTCGTGCGTGACCAAGTTTGCGCAGGACATAGACAATCGTGTCACGCGACGCCTGGACCGCATGGTCCGAAAGACGATGGCCAAGTTTCACCGACAGCAAAGGAGCAAGCCTCGCGGAGTCCGTGCCGACGCCCGGGTCGGAGCCAAATCGGATGGTGAAATGGCGAAGAAGAATTGGCTCCCCCTCTTCAATGTGAACCTTGACCTTCACGGCCTCACGGAGCTCAATGACCTCGCCTTCAACCTTGGCTCCATAGAATCCCTCGCGCGCGTAAAAATGCTCCAAACGAATGATGTCCGAGGCAAAATCATCGGCAAGGAAGAGCGGCCGCTTGCCGAGAGGCAGGTAGCGCCGAATCCACGGGGGCTTCTCAGCGGCCATGTGTGCCAGAAGCTCGGCGCGTCGAAAGCTCTTGATCCCCGGAAACTCGATCACATTGACGGACCAGCCGTTATAGCGCTGCCATATTTCGTAGGCCGATAGATTCAAACCGGCAATGGTTGAGCCCGTTCCGGGAAGTAAAAAGAGGGAAATCGCCAAGACTCGGAAAAGGCGCATGGAGCAGGCCAAGGGTTGAGAAGATTTCATTTTTCTAATTTCGGGAAAAGGGTAGAGAAAGTCAAGTATGTATTCCGGTTGGTAGGACGGAACTGCTCCACCAGCAAGATAGAGTCCGGTTGGCAAATGAAATATCAGTGAGACAAAAGGAGGGCTTGTTTTCTCGGCACATCCGAGCTATGTCGGAACTGGCTTTGGAGAATGCCGACGAGCAAGAGTCTCCAGCAAATGCCTTGTGGATTCTCGTGCCATTGCTGTTCGCGGCGTTTGTTCGACATGGAGTGATTTGACAATGACCTCAATTCGCGTACTCCTTGCCTTCAACTGTGCTGAGGTGGGTTGGCCGGCAGCAATCAGAGAGGCATCAATCGTTTGCTCGATATGCCTTTTGGTCCCCACAAAGAAATCGGTGCACCAAACCGACCAGCTCGTCAAAAACAGTCCAGCAGTCAAGTCAACTGCCACTGCAATTTGGTTGCGCCGCTCTTCCTCTTGTTCTTTCAGCCGGCCGGCGATTTTTTTCACGAGATGTCGTCCCATACCTTTGGGAGGGAAGATGTCTCTTTCGGTCAAAGTCGCCTCAATCCTCGCCGCCAGGTTATCGGCCCGCCATGGTGTGTGGCTCTCGTTCAGTCCAAGTCGCGGCAAGTCCAACTTCACGGCTAACGCCCCCAGTCCTACGACAAACTCCGCCAAACGCTCGTCAGCAAAATGCTCGAGCTTGGAACGCAGCGTCCCCAAGGCGACAGCTTCAAGAAAACTCCTCACTCGGACATCCTTCCCTCGGAAGAGCTTCTGTACACTGGGGGCATTCTGCTGATGATGAAAGTGGCTTTCGACTTGATTGCGAAATCCATGGAGCCAATTCTGCCGATAGTGTGCGAGGAGTTGCTCCACTCGCTTCATTCGACTGTGTTGCAAGTCGAGGGCTTTCTGTAGTTCATTTCGTTGGTGGTCGAGGAGATTCTCGCACCGATTCCGGAGCCATTGCCAAATGGCGGTCTCTCTCACGGCTTGCTGGCTGGGTGTTGTCTCGAGCAGGGCGCTGACTTCACTCTCAAGACGCGTCACCGTTTCGCTCAGTTGAAGATCACCTCGCCGAACTTCCCAGCGTCGTTGTCCGAGCTCCCGCAGGTCGTTCAGGAGTTCTGGGGGCGTATCGTCGAGGATAATGACCGCCCCATGTTGCCGAGCGAGAATAGCGATGGTTTCAGGCGACTTCCACAGAGTCTCCAGTTTGTCAGGCCATGGCACCCAGATGAATCGCCACTTCGCGCCCGTTGTACCCGGCGTCGTTTGGCGAATCCATACGATGTTGTCTGCCGTGATGCTTTTCTTGAAAAAAGTGGTCAGCGCAGACATCGAAATGCGCCGTTTGCTCGAGCCATAACACAGGGTACACCCCTCATAGGCTCCACCCTTCACTTCCCAAGTGACGGTAGAAGCCGTCATCTCGGGGAAGGCGGTAGCCGGGAGTGACAAGGCTTTCATCAGCCCCTCCGCCAAAGGCAAATCTCCCCCGAAGAGAGCGAGCGCAGGGGAAGACGATAGCTCTGAGTGATAATGCTCGAGTTCAGGCAACTCGCAGCCGACCTCTTGACACTGGGTTAGAATGGCTTGGATGTTTGGACCGGCTGGGGAAGCGATCCGCCTTTCTGCCTGTGTCAGCAGCACAGAAAGCCACCGCAGTGCCTTTCGGGCCGACCGCACAAAGGGCGGCGATGTCACCGTCTCGACCTGTTTTCCTTTCACGGACGCACCTCGACCATCCTTGTCTAATGCGGTTGCACTCTTCTCATGGCAGATGGGGTGCAAGCGGTCCTTGAGTGATGTAATAGATCAGAAGCTGCAATAGGATGCCAAAACCAATCAAAACGAACACCCAATTTGTTCCTTTGCGACGCTCGGTCTGTTCGCATTCAAGCTGCGCGAGAAGCTCTTTTTTCAAAAGAGCCTGATGGTCTACAAAGGCTTTTTCCATGAATTCGAATTTGCTTGTCACAAAATCAGTAATCTCGCGCTGAAGAGTCGCCAAGGTCGTTTCTCGCAGTTGCTCAAGGTCCGTGCGCACCCGATTCAGCATGCCAGCGGTTTCGACGAAGCCTTGCACGGTACGCTGAGCAAAATCCGAGATTTGGCCGCTCTGGTCTTGCAGCATCTCTGAAAGCGAACCTTGCGCTTCGCGCAGGTTGTCTCCCACAGCCTCGAGCGACCTTTCCATCGCCTCGGTGACGCGCCGAACAGCGCCAATCTCCCCAAGCTGCCGCTCAAGCCGTCGTTCAAGGAGTGGAAAGATCTTCTTCAATGCGTCGTGGTTCTCTCGAAGGTTGCGAAACTCCTCACTCGCGACTCGTAGAATGCTCTTGCAATCGGATATGATTGTGTTGAGAGCCAGTTCATCGCTCTTGTGGAGAGACTCCAGAAGATTCGCGTACCGCTCGACGGTCTGCGCAACCGAAGAAATTTGCTGCAAGAATCTGTCATAGCCGGCGTCAATGACCCGTCGCAACCTCTCTTGCGTTTCGGCGTAGGCCCGGTTGGCGGCGTCTTTCAAGATGGTCGGAGTGGCCTCCTGGGCGGTGCGGATTTGTGTGAGTTCATTGGAGACTTGGCCGATCTCCGCCATGAAAGTTTCCGCGGTCTCCCGGCGCTCTTGGCGATCGCTGTTCTGGGCATTAGACAGCTCAGTAAGTCCGTCCTCGAGCTTTTCCAAGCGCCCAAGCGTCGCAATGATTTTGTCGAATTTGCCGCTCCATTGAGTTTTCCATTCGGCGGAGAAGCGACTCACGCGGGCTTCGATTTCGGAACGCTCCGCATTGAAACCCGCCGTCATGTCCGACTGAATGGCTCGGAATCCCTCCTCGATATGCTTGCCGAGAGCGGCGTTCTCTCGCTGCACCTCCGTGATGGCAGCGAAGGTAGCTTCCTGCGCATGCGCTATCCGCGTTTCGATTTTTCCGAAAGAAGCCGATTGGATCGAGGCTTGCTGCTCAAACCTCTCTTGCTGCTGCCCTGTGGTCTCGACGAAAGACCTCTTCAGTGCTTCACCGCTTTCGACGCCGAGCTGCTCCAAGCGCGCAAGAGACTTCACAACAGCATCCGCCGCGTCGCTTGACTTCTTCTGTTGTACGGTTGCCTCCTCCGAATACCGCTGCATCGTCACTTGAAGGGTCTTGCGGAATTCAGCGGAATTGTCTTGATACTCCTTTCGAAGCTCGGCAATTTTCTGAATCAGCGATGTCATACCGACAGAAAGGTCATGGCGCACACTACTCGCATTGAATTCCGGCTCGCTGCGCCCCTTGGAGCCGCTTTTCTTCTTCTCCGCAGGATGAATCGCTTGCTCTGCAAGAGTTTGCAGATGACTACGCAACGGTGAAAGGGCCGACTGGACCTCTTGACGGACTTGATGCCCGATGCCGCTGCCAATTGTGCTGACCGCTTCATCGAGCCGCTCCAGTCGCTCAGTGGCTTGGCGTTGAAAATTAGCCAGACCCTCTCGAAGAACGACTTGCAGTCGGCCCCACTCGGCTTCGAAATCACCCTGAGTCGTGGCCGAGGGCTCCGGTGGAGAAATGTCCGGATGTTGCGAAAGGGAACCATCGCTTGGCAGGAGCCCGGACCCGGATTGTCGCAGGTCCGCAAGGCGATGCTCGACTTCGGTAAGAGTCTCTGTCAATGCCTGACGACTGGCTCGGGCGGATTCTTGAACCAGCTCGGCCTCGCTTTGCAGGGAGTGTCCCAACTCCTCGCGCGTCCGCTCCAAACTCGTGAGCATCTCCCCCGCATAGCCTTGCAGTTGCGCGATGTTCTGGCCAATGAGCTGTTCCAAGTCCTTGACGCTTGCCAAGAGGCGCGTGCCCGCTGGCGCGAACACCTCCCGCAAGCGGTCAACGCCGTGAGCAAGCTGTTCAAGTGTCTGCTGACTCTGCGACAAATCTTCAAAAGCACTGCGCAACGAGGCAATTTCCTGGCGAAAAGCCGGAATGAATTTTTGCTGCGTCAATTCATCGGAAAGCGTCTCGAGGAATTCCTTCAGAGGCTCCAGGAGCTCGCTGGTTTCTGGGTCAGACGCCATGTTTCCCTCCTAAGTCATCGCCTTGGACAATGCAAGCATAGGGCCAGTCATTCTTGCTAAGTCTGGCTCATTTGCGCTTTCGTTTGAACTCTCTATAGAGTGAATTCCAGAATTGTCATAGGAGAAGCAAGATCTAATGGCGCCGGCGGATCGCCGGGATCAGTGCGCCTTGGAATGAACTTGGTTCAGCAGGAGGGCTTGGGTTTCCCCCTACTTCAGAAGGGGGACGGGAGGGGGTTCGTCTTGAGATATGCTATAGACTGCACACTCCTGCCTGCTCAACTACGGAATGCGGGAGCGTCCGCATATAGTCATTCCCGAAAGTAGGTTGGTATTATGACACTACGCAAGGGGTTGAAACCCCTTGTTCACAATCGAGTTAACAAGGGGCTTTAGCCCCTTGAATAGCAGCTTACTTTTGAGAATCGCTATAGTGCTCCGTGTAAAAAATTATGCTTGTTGAGTCGCCGTGGCGCCCAGCTTGCTGGGCCGAGATGCCGCATTATCGTAAGCGATTTCATAGCCCAGCAAGCTGGGCGCTACGAGCTCAAAGGGCTGCAGTACCGACTCCACCATTCGGCAGCTCACAAACCTTTTGGGAATAGGATCAATACGAGTCAGCGGAGAGATTGACAGTCAGAGGCAAGGGCGCTGGTGTGCAATTATCCGATGCGTTTGCGGAAGCGCAGGAGGGCCAGAGAGAAGATCAGCGTGCCAAAGAGTGCAAGAGCAAGAATCTCGCCGGTGAGGTCTTGGAGGCCACTACCTTTGAGGAAGATGGCGCGAATGATCGTCATGAAATAGCGGAGGGGATTCAGATAGGTGAGAAGCTGCACAGATCGGGGCATGTTTTCAATCGGAGTGAAAAAGCCCGACATGAGCATCCCAAAAACCATGAAAAACCAGGAGAAGAATAGCGCTTGTTGCTGGGATCCCGAAACGGTTGAGATGAAGAGTCCGACGCCCAAAGTCGTCAAAATGAACAGCGAGGAAGCGCCTGCCAGGAGCCACAGACTCCCTCGGAACGGAATTCCAAACCACAGCGTGCCCACGAGAAGAGCGACCGACATTTCCACGAATGCGATGGCGACAAAAGGAGCCGTCTTGCCCACGATGAAATGAAACTTCCTAAGCGGCGTGACCATGAGTTGTTCCAGCGTGCCGACTTCTTTTTCACGGACAATTCCCAGAGCCGTAAGGAGTGTTGTCACGACCGTCAGCAGCACGACCACAATTCCCGGCACCATGTAGTAAACCGAAAGGAGCTCGGGATTGTAATATGCCTGTGCTCTGAGGCCCACTTGATGCACGCTTTTGCGCAGCGTCGGTTGCCTATCAAGCCTTCGTTCGAACTCATCGGCCAGAAAGCGCCCCAGAACTCCTTGAGTGTACCCCACGCCAATACCCGCGATATTCGAATTCTGCGCGTCGGCGATGAGTTCAAGCTCCGTGGGCTTGCCGCTGTGGATGTCCCGCGCAAAATGCGGAGGAATTTTCAAGACGACATCGGCCTGACCTTTCTCGAGGAGCGCGGCCGTCCCCTCTTGAGCCGATTGCACCGATTGAAAATAGCTCGAAGCAAAGCACTTGCTCGCGATGGAGCGAGACAGCGCCGATTGATCTTGATCGAAGATCGCAAGGCGCACATGCTTCACATCGAGATTGATGGCATAGCCGAGAATGAGGAGCTGGATGACGGGCATAAAGAAAATAATCATCACCATCTCGCGCTGGCGGAATACCTGCCGGAACTCCTTTTGCAGGAAATGCTTCAGCACGGTTCAGCCCACCCTGACCTTGAAATTCTTTACCGCCAGCCCCAACAGCACGGTTCCGATGATGAGGAGAGCCAGCGCTTCCGGCGCGAGAGTCGTCCATCCCACTCCTTTGAGCAGGATTCCACGAATAATCCGCAAGTAGTAAGTGGCCGGGATGATGCTCGAGAGGAATTGGTGAAGCCGAGGCATGCTCAATACCGGAAAAACAAATCCCGAGAGAATCACCGATGGCAGAATCGTCATGACCAGCGCCAGCATCATCGCGAGCTGTTGCGTTTTCGCCAGAGTGGAAATGAAAAGCCCTAAGGCAAGACAGGGGAAAAGATAGATGAGTGTCCCCAACAGAAGCAGCGCCGGCGAGCCCCTGAACGGCACACCGAATATGAGCAGACCCGCACCGATGATAAGCAGCCCGTCCAGAAGAGCCAAAGCCACATAGGGAATGACTTTGCCGACAATCACCTCAATCGGATGAACCGGCGCAGCCAGGAGCTGTTCGAGCGTGCCGGTCTCCTTCTCTCGCGCAATCGCCAGTGAAGTCAACAGAGCGGAGACCATCATAAGGATGATTGCGGCGAGACCCGGAACGATGAAATTGGCGGACTCCAGGGATTCATTGTACCAGAAGCGCGGTCGTACCTCAACGAGTGTCTGCATTCTTTGCGACGCAAGACCCGCGCTGAAATTCATCAAAACAGCCTCACTGTACTGAAGGATGATTTGCCCCACATTGCCATCAGAACCATCCACGATGACTTGCACCGGAGTCTCCCGTCGTGTCGCAACGGACTCGCCAAAACCTTGCGGAATGGTGAGTCCTCCTTTGATGTCACCGGTGCGAAAAAGCGTCTCGAAATCCGCCGCTTTCTCCACATAGCGCCGCACTTCGAAATGGCCAGATTGGACAAAGGCCGACACCAGCCGCCGCGAAGCCTCGGAATGGTCTCCGTCAACGACGGCAATGCGGATATTCTTCAGGTCAATATCCACCGCATATCCGAAGATGAAGATTTGCAGGAGTGGCATGAGAAGGACAATCATCAGCGACCGCGGGTCGCGCAGGATATGAAAGAATTCCTTCTTGATGATTGCCCAGAGCCTCACTCGACCTCCTCCCGTCGCATCAGCTCGATAAAAAGATCCTGTACCGTCGCTTTGCCCAATCTTTCTTTGAGACTGGACGGAGTGTCCAAAGCGATCACGCGTCCATCGCGCATAATCGAAATGCGATCACAGTATTCGGCTTCATCCATGTAGTGGGTGGTCACGAAAATCGTCTTTCCATCCGCCGCAAGACGATGAATGGTATCCCAAAAACTTCGCCGTGCCAGCGGGTCAACACCTCCCGTTGGCTCATCAAGGAAAATGATTTCCGGCTCATGAAGCAACGCTGACCCCAAAGCGAGCCGCTGTTTCCATCCGGGAGGAAGTCGCCCTGTCATTTCTTGCCGCACATCCGAGAGTCCAAAACGCTCCAGCGCGGCAACAACTTGAGTCTTCAATTGCCGCTCCGGCAAACCATAGACACTGCCGAAGAAATAGAGATTCTCCTCGACCTTGAGGTCATTGTACAGAGAGAATTTCTGAGACATGTAGCCAATATGGCGCTTCACCTTCTCTCCCTCGCGACCAATATCAAAACCCGCCACTCGGCCTTCACCTCCCGTGGGCTTCAAGAGACCGCACAGCATGCGAATCGTCGTGGTTTTTCCTGCGCCATTGGCTCCAAGAAAGCCGAAAATCTCGCCGCGCCGAACTGCGATGGTCACCTTGTTCACGGCGACAAAATTTCCAAAGCGCCGCGTAAGGTCTCGCGTTTCAACGGCGTATTCGGGGGCAGTCATGTTTTTCAGTTCTTGAGAAGACTAATGAAGGTATCTTCGATGGAAGGAGCGGCATCGCGAATGCGAGCGGGAGAAAAGCCTGTCACGGCGGCGACTTCTCTGCGGCAGATGGCAGCATCATCGGTCATGATATGAAGTCGCCCACCAAAAAGATGAACCGATTTGACCGAGGGCAAATCGCGGCACTTTTCCGCAACCGGAAAGAGCTGATCTCCCTCGACTTCGAGAAGTACCGCATCGAAGAGCGCAGGGATATTTTGCGGGCTTTCGATGGCCAAAATTTGCCCCTTATGAATCAGCGCAATCCGTTTGCAGCGCAGGGCCTCGTCCATGTAAGGTGTCGAAACAAGAATCGCAATCCCTTTGCGCGCGAAGCGCTCCAGAATCTCCCAGAATTCAAGACGCGAGACGGGATCCACGCCAGCCGTCGGCTCATCAAGGACCAACACCTCAGGCGTATGGATAAGCGTGCAACACAGGGCGAGCTTCTGCTTCATCCCGCCCGAGAGTTTGCCCGCTCGGCGCTCCACAAAAGGCCCCAGCTTCGAGAAATCGAGGAGTTCGGGAAGGCGACTGTCAAAATCGTTGTGTTCGACTTGGTAGAGATTAGCGAAGAAGCGAATATTTTCGGCGACAGAAAGGTCGGGATAGAGCGAGAATCGCTGAGGCATGTAGCCGACGCGCGCCTTCGTTTCATTGGCTTGCCGGACCACATCAAAGTCGCAGATACTTGCACTACCCTTGTCCGGCGCAAGAAGTGCGCAAGCGATTCGCATGAGAGTCGTCTTGCCTGCGCCGTCGGGTCCAATCAATCCGAAAATTTCGCCCGCCTCGACTTCCAGACTGGCGTCTTTTAATGCTTCAATTTCACCGTAGCGTTTGGCAAGGTGCGATATGCAAATGCGGGGCATGGAAATGTGGGAAAGAAGAAGAAAGGGAAGAATTATTCCAAATACGCTTCGACCGGCATTCCTATCTTGAAAATGCCTTCAGGATTCTCGACCATTACTTTGATCGCATAGACGAGTTCGATGCGCGCTTCGCGTGTTTGCACATTCTTCGGCGTAAACTCGGCCTCGGGTGAAATCCACGAGATTCGCCCTTCAAATTTCCGGTCAGGATGCGAATCAACTCGCAACCGAAGAGCTTGATTCAGCCGAATGCTCCCCAACTTCGTTTCGGGGATATACAGAAGTGCATACATCTGCCGAAGGTCAGCGAGCGAGACAATGTTTTCACCCGGGGCCACCGTTTCACCTTTCTCGTGGTATTTCTCGACGACCGTTCCAGCTATGGGTGCACACACGACGGCGTCGGCGATACGCTTCTCCGCAAGACGCAATCTTTCGCGAAGCCCGCGCTCTCGATAATCCAAACCCCCTTGTGCAATTCGAGCGGCAAGCACGGCATTTTGAGCAATATCGAGCTGCGTCTGCAGCTTGTCGAGCTCGGCCGTGCCAATCGAACCTTCTTCATGAAGACTCTTTATGCGCCGGAACTCGCGCTCAGCCGCCTGAAGCTGAATCTCTGCAAGCTCTCGCTGTGTTTGAGCCTGACGGCGAAGCAGTCCAATTTCGTCCAGGCTGATGTTCGTGGATTGGCGTTCAATGGCCAGTTTCGCCGTATCCAAAATAGCAATGGTATCCCCTTCTTGCAGCTCGCGCCCTTCTTCAACGGGCAGATAGATAATCGTCCCCGGCTCAGTGCACGAGACCTCAACAGTCGTCGCCTCGAAAGTGCCCGTGCTGTCCGGCAAGTCCGCTCCCCGCCGACAACCCGTCATCATCATCGAAAGGATAATAACAATTATGCAGAATCTCACAACAGTCCCTCGTTACTCGCCGATGCAGATCTCCTGAGAAAAGAGCTCGCCGTGGCAGATCCCCTTGCCATCTATCTTCGCCGAGGCAGATCCCCTGATCTGCCCGGAATCTCAGTATTTCGATCGGCTTCCGATTCTAGACTCGTTTTCGTGGGATAGAAGTCAAATATGTCCGTAAACCTAATTCACTAACCCACCTAAATTGAATCCGACGCTCGCATACCAATGAGATCCATGATAAGGGTCAAAGTCGGTCAAGCCTGATGCGTCAACGAAATAGTACCCCAGTGAGAACGAAAAGCCAAAGTTACCTGGGCCCCATCGAACACCCAGCGAGGCGTCCAGGAAGTCTGCGTGTTTATTGCCATTCCAGGCGCATCCAGCAATTTGAACCAGTATCTTGGTGCCGACAAAGTAACCCTCTCGAGTTTCTTCCTCGCCGAGGGGAATTGCCTCACCATAGCCGCAATCGTATGCGACGATATACACGATTTTGCCCAATAGCCGGGATCGCTCAGGGTAATTTGTCCAAAGCGAACCCCCAACATAAAGCCCTGGGAAGGTCTGAAAACACGCTTCAACGGGCAGGAGGCGATAATCAATGTGCGAGAAGTATATGGAATCAGGCGGCCCCGCGAGAATGCTCGCTTCCATGTTTATATATGTGCTGGCGAGTTCCAAGTGATATGGAGAAAATGAAAACTCCCGGCTTGCTTCACAGGGAGACATAATTAGTAGAAACAAGGAGATCGAAAGAAAAAAAGTCTTTGTGCATAGTCTTAGCTGGTAGCCCATGACTCTTGCGTCTCTTCCGCAACCAGAGGTCGCGCACAGTGAACTGCTGTTTCGCATAGCGGTGTCACACGCCTGCAACTCACCGAAACATCAGCCGCAAATCCCCAAAGAAGCGCGTCTGAGCGTCGCGGTTATCGGGCGGCATGTAGTAACTCGCTCCTCCCGAAATCCGAAAGACCGAAATGTCCAAACGCAGGCCGCCGGAGAGGGATGGTGTCTCCATGTAGGGGTAGAGAACCCCTGTTAAACTCCGCTTGATTTCAGATTCGGTGGCATTGCTGACTTGCTTGATGTGCTTTCGAAGGAGGATATTGTTGCGGAACTGCAAGTCGAAAAGCAACTGGCTGAAGCCGACGGATTCAAATGGCGCCCAGCGCAAACTGACGGTCTGGCTCGCCTGATTCAAGGCCATTACAGCGCTTGATGATGCATTGCTCCCGCCGGAATTATGGAGATAGTCAAAGCTCGGAACGATGACCGCGCCAACACTCCCGACTGCTTGCCCGCTTTCCGAGAAGCGAAGAACGCAGGCTCCTTCCACCTCGCTGGCGTTTCCATATTTGAATTTGTAGTCGGCAATATCACTTTCCAAATGCTGCTCCGAGCTTCCCGTCCCGAACCAAGTGGAAAGCTTCACCCACGCACCCAATCTTTTCAGAGGTCCGAACGCGGCGAGCTTATCCACACCGCACCGCGCGGTCAACTCATAGCGCGACATATCCTGAACCGGCGGCTCGTCGAATTCATCGTCGTCGCGAGCCGAGCGAATCGGATCCCAAAACGGATCATCTCGATAAAACGCGCGGATTCCGCCGAAGACAAAGAAAGGTCTGTCCCACGCCGGAATCCAGAGCGCTTCAAAGGAAGTGCCAAGAAAACTCGGGCTGAGGCTGTCCACTACCCATGGCGCCATTTCCACCATGAACCGCAATCCCACGCGCGACCGAACATCTTGCCGCCCGCTGACCCACGGCGACCATAATGCGAAATCCCATTCATTTCCCGCTCCCAAAATCAGCCGCTGCCGGTCAGGCTTTCGCTGCGTCATATCGTAGCGTCCGCCGATGGAAGCGAGCGCGATGCGATAATACATGCTTCGCGGCGGTCGCAAGACCTCGTCCGAGATATAGACAGTGTCGTGAATGACAACCGTGTCAATTCGTTCGAGGACATTCGTAAGAACAACTGTATCTCTTGGCGTAGGCTCCGGCGGCGGGAAATAGATGCGAACGGAATCAAAATTCCACGCCATGAGCGACGCGCCGGTCATCGAGAATTTGAAGGTTCCTTCGACATCCGTGCCATGATAGCCTCTATCAATCGCGTCCGAAAGTCCCGAGAGCAGTCCATAACCCAGCGCCTTCGGCCCGATATTCTGCGAGGCCAAAGTGTCGAAGTGCGCCGCTTGCTTTCGCGTTTCGTAAACGGCCACATTCACCGGCACGGGGAAGCTGCGCAACAGCGAATCCAGCGCAGGCGAAATCGGCCGCAAACGCAGCACGCGCCCCGTCGGATAGAGCAGCACGACATCCGTCTCATCGAATCCATCGTTCATCACATCCACGAGCATCATTCGCTCAATCGCTTCATCTCCCAAGATGAGCTCGCGCCGAAACTGCTCGACAACCGACAAATCACTGATCGTCTTGGCCGTCACAAACCGAAATTCGACATTGTCCACGGCCCACAACGGCTGCGCCGCGAAAATGACTAAGATAATGGCCCCAAAAATTCGCTTCAATTTAGAGTCTCCAAAGCTTGACGATACTTGCGCATCATCTCCCAATTGTTTTGCTGCCGATAGGCATCTTCCAGAATAGCATAGGCCGCGCGAAGTTGCTCTTTCGTCAGAGAGAAGTCGAGCGCACGGGTCGCGAAGGTGACGGCTTTCGCAGGATCATTCGCGGCAAGCCGCGCCAGTTCCACAAAGCAAGCGCCCTGCCCGCTCCATTCCAACTTTGTCCCTTGCAAGTAATACGAAAGGGCAGTGCGCGCGTCCTTTCTTGCTTCCAAGCTCTGTGCGTATCCATAGCACATCTTGCCAAAACTCTCTCGATATTCTTGTTTCGCGCTGGGATTCTTCTCAATAAGATTCTTCATGCGATCCAGACCCATCGTCGGCTCGAATTCGGTGAATTCGAGCATCGCCAGCCGCCATTCCAGCTCCTGCATGGCCGCCTGCGTGCGCACGACTTGAATTCCCGATAGATACGCTCGCCTCGCATCCCCGAATCTTCTCTCTCGCTCTGCGCGGAAAGCCTCATCGCGATATTCCGCGGTCCGAATTCCGCCATTGTCCCAATTAATCCACTCAATTGTCCTCAGAATCTGAGCGCTGTCTTCCGAGGAGGCAAAGGTCAAAGCCGAGCGGAATGTCGCGAGAGCAAGTCCGTCCTGATAGGTGCGAGTGTATGCATCCGCCAAGAAAATCCGATACTGATTCGGCAGGGACACCTCCTGGCCCTCGGTGAGTTTATAGACATCTATTGCCTTCTGAAAGCCCGTAATCGCCGCTTCATAGCTCGCCGCTTGAAGGCTCGCATAGGCATAGTTGAACCAAAGCCGGTGTTCCCCTTTGCGGGTTTGCAGCACAATGCGATAGGTCTTTGCTGATTCCGCCCATTCGAGCAATCGGTCAAGCGTTGCCGCAAGCCACAGCGGCGGATCTGGCGCCTGCGGAACTAACTCCATCGCTCGGCGAAAGTGCTTTGCCGCAGTGCGGAATGCCGTCATCGCACGCAACGATTCCTCTGATGCGGGTGACATCACCGTCGTATCCCCCAACAGGCCACGAACGGCATTGATAACGCCTCGCGGCTTTGCTTTTGTTGTATCCCGTCCTTCTACGCGCGCGAGCGAATCTGCGAGCTTTCGCAGCTCTTCGCCCGTCGCAAAATCGTCTTTGCCTCTCTCCATTTCTCGCTCGGCCATCGTTTCCGCTTCAGGGCTCCCGTAGAGAAGCCGTGCGAGACTATCTGCTTCTCCCGCCGTCGTCGTGTCCACTCCCTGCGGCACCGCCACCTGTCCCCGCCGAGAAGCCGCACATCCTCCGAGGATAAAAACGCAAAAAAGGAATACGACGGTGACAGAAAACGAGATGTGGTATCTACTATATCTCGACATAGCTATTTTTTGCGGGATTCTCCGCCGCGACGGAATTTTTGCGAGATGTTTTTCGTTGTGGGGTCGGCTGCTTGCAGCCGAACCTGTGCACTGCCGTGCGACACTACCGGAATTACTTCAACAGCACCATCTTTTTTGTCGTTGCAAAATCCCCCACCTGAAGACGATACAAGTAGATCCCCGATGCCAAATTTGAACCGTCGAACATCACCGTATGCCTTCCGGCAGAACGCACCTCATCGGTTAGCGTCATCACATGTTGCCCAAGAATATCAAACACTTGGATTGATACATGTCCTGCCCGCGTCAAGTTA
>DYHQ01000159.1:0-1694 GCA_020724065.1 Candidatus Puniceispirillum sp.
CAACATATAGAAGCAAGAAATATCGCTTCAATCCCATAATGGATATCCCATGAAATCCTTTCGAGCGACCAAAATTATCGCCACTTTAGGGCCGGCATCGCGCACTGAAGAGGGAATCGCATCGCTGATTGACGCGGGCGTGAATCTTTTTCGTCTGAATTTCGCGCACGAAATGCGCGAGCTTCACGCCAAGACTATCGCTCTCATCAAGCGCATTTCCAAAGAGCGCAAAGCGACTATCGGGATTCTCGCGGATATCGCGGGGCCAAAAATTCGATTGGGCGAGCTGCCGAATGGCGAAGCACACATTTTGTCCGGCCAGTTTGTATCGCTTTCGGATAAATCCACTGACCCCAAAATATGGCCTGTCCGGCTTCGTGAATTTGCAAAATATGTCGCCGCAGGCGACCCGATTTATCTGGATGATGGCACAAAGCGGCTGCGGGTAGAGGAGATTGACGGCGCTGTCGTGCGATGCCGCGTGGAGGTTGGCGGCACGGTGGTCAGTCGAAAGGGAATGAACTTGCCGACTCTGCGGCATCCGCTTCCTGCCGTTGGGGAAAAAGATGTCGAGGATGCGCGAGTCGCGTTGAAAGCAGGCGCAAATTGGCTGGCGCTCTCTTTCCTGGGAAGCGCCCAAGATGCTGAACCTTTGCGACGGCTGATGCAGAACTTGGGCGTTGAACGACCGCTCTTGGCGAAACTCGAACGCCCCGCCGCTCTCGAAAACCTGTCTGAGATTCTCGATGCGTTCGATGGCGTCATGGTCGCGCGCGGCGATTTGGGAATCGAGATTGAATTCGAGAAAGTGCCCGCCGTCCAAACGGAGATTATTCGAGCGGCCATTCGGGCGGCAAAACCTGTCGTGGTGGCGACGCAGATGCTGGAATCTATGGTGCATTTGCCTCGACCGACGCGCGCGGAAGTGACCGACATTGCCTATGCGATTGAAAGCGGAGCCGATGCCGTCATGCTCTCGGAAGAAACGGCCATCGGAGAAAATCCGGCTGAGGCTGTGCGCGTCATGGATAAAGTCGCTTTTGCCACCGAAGCTCTGCACCTGAACTCAGAAGCGCCAATGGACATGGAGCAGCCGAATATCGAGGCGGCGATAGGTGCTGCGACGGCGCGTTTGGCAAGGGACACTTCGGCTCGAGCGATTCTGTGCCCGACAACATCCGGCGCTGCCGTGCGAGCCGTCGCCAGATTCCGGCCGCATGTTCCCATCGTGGCCGTCAGCAACAGTCGTGAAGTTGTCGGTCATTTGACGCTGCTGAGGGGCGTTTTGCCATTCTACAAAGACCTGACGCAAAATACTGACGAAAGGATTCGAGAAGCTGAAAAGGTGGCGCTTGAGGAAGAAGTTGTCTCAACGGGAGATGTGGTTGTGGAAGTCGGTGGCTATCCTCCTGGCAAAGGCAATGCGAATTTGGTGCGGGTCAGGCGTCTATAATGCTTGGGCATAATTAGGTCAGGATATTGATTCTTCATCCCAAGAGAGATTTCGCTTGACTCGGCAATGTGTCTCCCTTACATTGTCTGATGGTCGAACCAATCAGAACATGAGATGGACTATGGTATCGCGTCTATGGCAGCGCGGACCCGATGTTCACGCCCGCGCCTGAGAATCTGCTGGTTGTGACACAGGACTTAGAATTCACGCACGAGATCGGAGCCAACCAGAAGTATTTCTA
>DYHQ01000159.1:1794-5406 GCA_020724065.1 Candidatus Puniceispirillum sp.
GGGTCGGCTGCAAGCAGCCGACACCGCAAAAAAACACGACTCTCTTGCTTGAATCGAGCCCCTTCGGATTTGCCCGAAGGGGCTTTCCATCTCCATAGCAGACGCCACGAAGCAGGTTGAATGTGAAACAATTCCTCTGTATCTTTGCTCCAATTTGTTAGGTTCAACTGGAGGTTCTACACATGCACTGGCGTTATTTTTTATGTCTCGCACTGTTTTGTGTGGCCACGATGGCAGTGGCGCAGGAAAAGGCCGATGAAGTCGGCTTTTTCCGTTTTCCCACGGTTTACGGAGACCGTGTGGTTTTCACTTCTGAAGGGGATTTGTGGACGGCGCCGCTTTCGGGTGGTAGCGCCCAGCGTTTGACGATTCATGCTGGCATTGAGCGGTTTTCGGCCTTCTCGCCGGACGGGAAATGGCTCGCATTTTCAGGCACTTACGACGGGAACGAGGATATCTTTGTCATTCCGGCGAGCGGCGGCGAACCCCGGCGGCTTACCTATCATCCGTGGTCCGACCAGGTCTGTGGATGGACGCCGGATGGCTGGGTCGTCTTTCGGTCTCGGAGCGAGAGCCCGAACAACACTTACAAGCTCTTCAAAGTCTCCCCTCAAGGGGGGTATCCCGAAGCACTGAAGCTTGACCAGGGGGCTACGATTAGCTATGAGCCGGGGGGCAAGCGTTTTGCCTATACCCGCGTCTATCTGAGTTTCCGAACCTGGAAACGCTATAAGGGCGGATGGGCGGAGGACATCTGGGTGGCCAATCCGGACAAGATGGAGTTTGCCAAGATCACGACCTACGAGGGCAATGACGGCAATCCGATGTGGCATAGCGACCGCATTTATTACACGCGTGACATTGACGGTCGCAATAACATCTGGTCTATGAAGCCGGATGGCTCCGACCAAAAGCAGCACACTTTTCACAAAGATTGGGATGTGCGGTTCCCTTCGCTCGGTCAAGGGTTGATTGTCTATCAATTGGCGATGGATCTTTGGGCCCTGGACATTGCCACAGGCAAGACTTGGAAGCTCGATATTACCTTGCCGTCGGACCGTTTGCAGTCTCGGGAGAAGTTCGCTCGGCCCGATGACTATACGCAGTGGGTGGGGCTGTCGCCGGATGGTGCACGCATGCTCTTTGTGTCGCGGGGCGAGATTTTTACGGTGCCGACCGAACGCAAAGGGCTGATTCGCCGTATCACCTATACCCCGGGTGCCCGGGAGAAATTCCCGACCTACACTCCAAAGGGAGATTCGATCCTTTGTTATTCGGACAAGACAGGGGAAGAAGAGCTCGTTCTCCATCCTGCTAATGGCAAAGGGGAAGGTCGTCAAATCACGAAGGGAAGCACGGGCTGGCACATGCCACCCATTTTCTCTCCGGATGGCAAGTACTTGCTTTATGGCGATAATGACACGCGGCTCAACCTTTTGGAGATGGAGACGGGGAAAATCCGGGAGATTGACCGCGGCGCCTTTGAGATTTGGGATTACGCCTGGTCACCGGATGGTAAATTTATCGCATATACTCGCCTCGAGCCGAACGAGCTTTCTTCCGTTTGCATCTACGATGTGGCTCGAGAGAAAGCCGTGCAGGTCACGGATCCCATGTATGACAGTGGGGACATCACTTGGGATCCGGAAGGCAAGTATCTCTATTTCATGTCGAAGCGATTTTTCAATCCGCGCATAGACTACGGCAATGATTGGCTCTACACTTTCGATGAATTGACACGCCCATACGCCCTGGTATTGTCGGTACAGGAAAAATCTCCTTTCGCTCTGAAAGACGATGAGAAAAAAGAGGAAAAGAAAGACGAGGAAAAGGGGAAGAAGGAAGATAAGGAGGACAAGGACGAGGACGACAAAGAGAAGGAAAAGAAGGTCGAGGTTAACATTGATTTCGAGGGATTGGCTGACCGGATTGTGGAAATGCCTGTCAAGCCAGGCAACTACTTCAATTTGATGGCTGTCAAAGGCAAGATTTACTATATGAGCCGGGAGAACATCGGGATTCGCGGCAAGGAACTCTTCGAGGATTCAGGACCTCGCGCTGTCCTCCACCTGCTCGACCTCGAGAAGAAGAAAGACCACGAAGTCATGAAGGGCGTCGCGACATACACGGTGTCTCGCGACCATAAAAAGGTGCTCGTGAAGACGAAAGACAAATTCGTCATCATGGACGCTGGCGCAACCAAAGCGCCCGAGCCCGACGAAGATGATCCGGAAGCGGGGGTCCATCTCGAAGACCTCGAAGTGGAAGTGGAACCCAAGGCTGAATGGCATCAAATTTTCAATGAGGCGTGGCGTCTGATGCGAGACTTCTTCTATGATCCGAACATGCACGGAGTGGACTGGCCGAATGTCAAGAATCAATATGGGCCTCTGGTCGCACGCATTTCCGATCGGGACGAATTGAACGACCTCATCGGCGAGATGGTCGGCGAACTCAGCGCCGGGCATGCCTATGTCGGTGGCGGGGATCGTCCGAGAGGAAAGAGCATCGGCGTGGGATTGCTCGGAATTGATGCCCTGCCGGACAAGGCGAGCGGATACTATAAGATAACCCGCATCCTCAAGGGAGATGCATGGAACCCAAAAGGCACTTCTCCTTTGGGAGCACCGGGTCTGGGCGTCAAAGAAGGAGATTTTCTGATTGCCATTGATAATCGCCCGATTCGCGCCGACGAGAATTACTTGGAGCTGCTTGTCAACAAAGCTGAGAAGACCGTCGTCGTGACCGTCAATGATAAGCCGACCACGGAAGGAGCTCGCGATGTCCTTATTAAGACGCTCGACGACGAACATGAGCTTCGCTATCGAGATTGGGTGCTAAGCCGTAGGGAATATGTGCGGGAGCGCGCTGGAGACCAAATTGCTTATGTTCATCTGAGCGACATGTCGGCTGATGGGCTGTCGCAGTGGGGGCGTGACTACTTTCCACAATCCAAGCGACCCGGACTTGTGATGGATGTTCGCTATAATGGCGGTGGGAATGTGGCGGAGATGATTCTGGGGATGCTCGAACGGTCTGTTTGGTCGGTCGGTCGTCCGCGTGCGGGCACCTTGCGCTACCACAGGGCACAAAGCGCTTTTCACGGCCACATGATTTGCTTGTGCAATCAGGAAACGGGGAGCGACGGCGAGACCTTCACGGAGGGTTTCAAGCGACTGAAATTGGGACCCGTCGTCGGCAAGCGGACTTGGGGAGGTTGGGTCGGCATCCGCGGCGGGAAACCCCTTGTGGACAATGGATGGTACACGCAGCCTGAATTCACCGGCTGGGGCATGGAAGGGAAATCGCTCATTGAAGGCTGGGGAACGGACCCTGATGTGGATCTTGAGAATGATCCAAAGTCTATCCTGGAGGGCAAAGATCCCCAGCTCGACTATGCGATCAATTACCTTCTGGACAAGATCAAAAAGGAACCCAAGCCGTTGCCTCCGGAACCTCCATTTCCTATCAAGACACAGAAGTAGAGAGAATCGAAACCGAGACGGTTATGTTCATCCGTCCGGAATCTATGAATCGAGGGGCTGACTCAGAAGTAACTGGGTTGGCCTTTCGTTTTATGTATGTGATTGGTGTCGAGGAGTGAAGGGATAG
>DYHQ01000022.1 GCA_020724065.1 Candidatus Puniceispirillum sp.
AAAGCGGGGAACCCCTATATCCGAGTGACCAACGATTAAGAAGAGTGTATGAACATAAGAATGGAAAAGAGAACCGCGGATGGCGGGATTCAGATTATGACTTGGGAGAGAGTGGATTCCCGCTTTCGCGGGAATGACACTCTGAACTGCTTTCACGGGAATGGCACTCTGACCTGCATTGCGGGAATGACCGGGGAGCCATTTAGACGCCGATCCCCGCGTACGCGGGGACCTGCATGTCGCTGCGTCGTAGTCGCACGCGACCCTTTCAGAGAGGAAATTTATTTCGAGATAGGTTCGTTGTCCCCTTGAGGGCACCTGCTTTCACTTGGCACAGAGGCACCCAGTGGTAGATGGGACGAGCACTGAGTTCATACAACTATTTACAGACAATTAGACAGGGGACTCGCACGCCGGCAACGGGGGTTCAAATCCTGTACGCGCTACAAATAAGCCAAGCAGAATCATGTGCTTGGCTTTTCTGCTTGCTGTGCACAACTCTGCCAAAGTGGCCGTGATCACATTGTGGTCATGTTTTGGTCGCGACAGGGTCTCCCCAGGAAATTCGGATAGTCGGTTTCCAGTTTCAATGCTATCCGACATTTCCCAACCTCCTTCAAGCTCGTGATTGAAGCCGTTTCTCGAAACGACCGCCGCTCTCATGTCAGAGAATCCCCAATGGAATTGACATCCAGAGCACCTGCAAATCTCCTGTGCGCAGACAGGTCGAATACAATCCGGCCCATCAACTCCCGGCTTCCTCACGAGCGGAGAGCAAGAAGAACTGCTGTGAGGACATAGATTTTTCAATGCGTTGCAGGGCAGACTACAATTTGTGTGTAGACGGCTGGACGCACCGGGCTTGGAAATCTCTCTTGGAAATCTTGGAAATCTGAGGTTTTCCTATTGACAATGTCATAGATTAGTCATATCATATTCCCTGCAACTAACTGGCCACAGCTCGGGTGTGAGCCAGGACCTTGTTGGACAAGATAATAGGCTTGTAGGATGAAGGCACAGCAGAGCCATTTTCGAAATGAAGAGAGTGGAGTGCTGTGCTTTGTTTGTTTGAGCCACCATTTATCGAATGACTCGGAGGATAGATAAGTGAAGAGGCTTTGTGCTGCTCTGGTTATGCTTACCTGCGTCAATGCGATCTCCGCAACAGATATTTCAGGCTCACTTGGCGGAACATACGGACCAGGGATTTATCATGTAATGGACACAATCTCCGTGGAATCAGGAGATAGTGTGCAACTTGTGCCCGCAACAACTTTCATCTTTGATGGATCCTATCCTTTCAAGATTGAAGGAACGCTGCTGGCAGAAGGAACAGAGACGGACTCGATTATTTTCACAACAGACACTTTGGCAAATCCGGAGCGCTGGCGAGGTTTGCGCTTTTTGAAGACGACGAGTTCCGGAAGCCAACTTGCCTTCTGTCTTATTGAAAACAGTTATGCTACAGGTGACGATTCCGAAGATGCCCGAGGCGGCGGAGTTTACTGCGATAGCTCTGCGCCCTCTTTCCAGAACTGCGCTATCATGAATAACCGCGCCAGTTTTGGCACCTTCTACGGCTTTGGAGGTGGTGTCTATTGTCAAAATGCCTCTGCTCCCATTCTTACGAACTGCCTTATTAGCGGGAATCGTGCGCGATATGGCGGAGGAATCTATTGTAACCATGCTACACCGAACTATACAAACTGTGTTATAAGCAATAACTCAGCAGATACTTATGGTGGCGGAGCCTATTGCGGTTTTGCTTCACCAAGCTTCATCCATTGTACTTTCAGCGATAATGCAGCGAGTGTATCCTGGAGTGAGTGGGGAGGTGGAATCACGAGCGACCATTGCTCACTGACGATCAAGAACACTATGATCGTTTATTCTGAAGGCTCGGGCATCTATTTGAACAGCAGTGCGTCAAGTCAGATTACATTCTGCGATATTTACGGAAACAGCGACGGAGATATCGTCTTTTCGAGTGGCAATCCGACACAGGGACCACCTAACATTGGCCTTCTCGATACCATAAATGCCAACAGCGATTCGTGTGATACTTACATGAGTGTTTTTTCAGCCCGACTTTTGTAGATTCGTCCGGAGGCGATTTTCATCTGTTCAATCCGAGCCATTGCATCGGTATCGGAGACACGGTGGATATACCAGCGGTTGACATCGAAGGGAATCCAAGGCCAAATCCGTCGGGCTCTGCGCCGGATATTGGCGCTTACGAAAATGCGTTGACGGCTCCCGGTCCACCCGACGGATTGGCAGGCTCATTGAGCGGCATACTCTGTCCCGGTTCTTACCTTGTCGTTGACACGATTTATGTCAGCGCTGGAAATACTCTGCGCTTAGTGCCGGGAACGACATTTGATTTTTACAGTCCCTGTCCTTTTGAAATCTCGGGAACCCTTTTGGCCGAAGGGACAGAAACTGATTCCATAATTCTCACGACAAACACCATCACGAATCCTGACTGCTGGCGAGGCTTGCGCTTTCTCAACTCGAGCAGTGCTGGAAGCAAGCTCTCTTATTGTTTAATTGAAAACGGCTACGCAACCGGTGACGCTATGGAATCAAAACATGGCGGTGGAGTGTACTGCCATGAAACCTGGCCCACTTTTGAGCACTGCACCTTCCGGAACAATAAGGCCACCTGGGGTGGCGGCGTGTCCTGCCGGTACTATTCAGCCAGTTTTGAAAGCTGCGTGTTTCAGAGTAATACTTCGACCACTTATGGCGGGGGAATGTACGGGTGGTATTCCAGCGCGTCATTCACCAATTGTATCTTCATTGACAATATCGCGCTATTCGGAGGCGGCGCTTACTGTTCGGGTTCTGCGCCGATGTTTACACACTGCACTTTTTTCAGCAATACAGGAAGCATAACCTGCGGAGGAGTCTATTGCGGCTACTCCTATCCCATGCTGAGCAGCTCAATCATTGCTTTCTCGACGGGTACCGGAATTCAATTTTCCGGAGCAACATCAAGCACCATCGAGTACTGCAATCTATTCGGCAATAGCGGCGGTAGCTTCGGTTTTTCGAGTGGTGATTCTTCGCAAGGCCCACCCGACATCGGGCAAATTTCGACAAGCAATGCAAACGGCGACTCCTGCGATATATACATGAACATCTTCTTTAATCCATTGCTTGCAGATACGGCAGCCATGGATTTTCACTTGAATGACGACAGCCCATGTATTGCTGCAGGTGAGCTTGGCGGCCCGAATGAAGATTTCGACGGAAACATCCGACCGGATCCCCCTTATTCCCCGCCGGATATCGGTGCGTTTGAAAATGAGAGAGGAGCAACTTCCATCTGGCTCCATAATGACAACGGTATTAGTGGTGGATATTTACCGGTTGACGCAGGTTTCATCTGGGCATCCAAATTGTATCCATCCTATACGGAATTTCAGGTGGACTCTGTGAGGTTTTCCGTGTATCGTCCTTCGGGCGGCGGAACAACACCAACCGTGACTTTCCGAATACATCTCTATGAAGATGACGGCACTTTGACAACCTACGGATACCAAGGAAATGAAATCGAGTGTGAAGCGCCATTGACTGTGAAGTGGAGTTCAGCAATTCTGGCAACAACTCCGATGAATCAAGGCACGATGTACTGGTTCACTTATGATGTCGCCGATTGCGTGATGACTGGCAATTTTGTTGTGGGCATCGAAATCATGCAGGAGGATGCTCCTTCTCTTCTTGTGGACAGCCGCGATGGTACGGTCTGTTGTACGAATTTCTATTATGATTTTGGAATGTGGTTTGAACACTGGAGTTTCTTCCTCTATCCTGAGACGGTGGGCTACAATCACATTCGCGCCTTTGGACACAATCAGGGAGAACCTGCGCCGAGTGAACTCCAATTATCTGCGGAAAGCGTATGGTTTGGCTATTCGAACATCCATTGGCCTGGCGGCAATGAGATTTTGGAGGATTCAATCCAAATCGTCAATGCAAGCGGAGTCAATAATACCATCGAAGACATTGCCTTCACCAATCCTGTTTATTTCTGGTCTAATGATGAAGATTACTTTGATTTACCTTGGAATTTCGGTCCGCTCGGATCGCGGTGGCTGACCATCCAATGCACCACAGATATTCCGGAACCAACGCTCACCGAGGGTGAAATCATCATCGCTCACAGCGAAGGCGGCGGCACAACGGATAGTTGTCATCTTTCGATTCAGGGATTTGCAGGCCACTGGATTGAGAATTTCGCGCAGTATCCTGATCCGGTTTGCGGCGAATGGGATGTGCTTCAATACGACTGCGCGACGGAAGACAATCCAAACTGGGAGATATTTGCGAATATCGGTTGGGCAATCATTCTGCGCTACACAGTTATTCCAACTATGGTTGTTATGCGGAAGACATGCTCGTTTCTGCACCTTTTTCAAATCCCAATCACACGGGAATTCGAATCCGGTGGGAAAATTACAATCGCTGCAATCTCGATTATGATTATCACGGTCTTTACTGGACCAGTCCCGATGATCCCGATTTTCACTTCATCGCTGAAATCAACCCGAATTGGACATCGGATTGGATGGATTATGGGCCGTACTATGTCGCCAGCAACGCCGATAGTCTTCAACTCGGATTTCTGTACAAAGGTGAATTCGCTGACATTTGGGGAATTGACGAAATTCGAGTGGATACGCTGCCGCCACTGCCACCGGTGATTACCCATGACCACCATTCAGACGATGGGCCGACGACCTTCATTGATACAATTGACCACTGCATTCGCATCACCGCAGAAGCCTTTGATCCCAATGACGATTTCTCTTACATAAACTTCTGGTTCGCTGACGAAGCGCTCAATTGGACATCCGCTGCTATGACTCCGGTTGCCGGCTGCGAAGAGAATCATCTGTATGAGACCATCGTCTGCGATGTAGAGATATGTCATCGCTACTCCTATTGCTTCGAGGCGGATGACGATGATCCCGGAACTCTAACGGCCATGTTGCCTGCCGATGCCCCGACGAACCATTTTCATATAGACATCATGGATAATGCCGCTGAACCGATTGCCTATGACAACGGAGAAGGCGCTTTCCTGCGGTATTTCTTCGAGTGGGAGGGACGTTTTGCCGTACGATTTACTCCTCCGAATTATCCCTATGATCTTGGAGGAGCCATGGTGATGATAGGGAATGTTTTTCCGGATTATGACCATGAAGACATCGTCCTCGAAGTCTACGATGATAACGGAGCAAATAATCTGCCCGGCACCTTGCTTTATGGTCCTGATGAAAGCGGCACATCCTGGAATCTCGGCGAAGGCGCCTGCGATGATACGGCCGCGGCATCTTGGATTCACATCAGGATTCAGCCATGTCTTGTTATTTCATCGGGAGATTTCTATATTTCAGTCCGCAACGCTTCGAGAAGCCAGCGGCCGGATATGGAATCCTTTGCTTACGACAGCGACGGACCGACACCCAATCGCAACTACTGCTTCTACCCGACGGAAAGGGGCGGAGGGTTCTGGGGCATGGACACCCTCGACACCTATACGGGTGACATCATGATTCGAGCGCTCGAATCTCCTTGTACGCCACTGGATGAAGTGACGGCTTATTACAATAAGGCAACGAATCATGTGGTTCTTCGATGGACGGAAACAGGCGCTTCATCCTATGCCGTTTATCGTTCATCCACAAATCCGTTCGATGGTTTTGCAGTATTGGGAACGGCGACATCAAGTCCCTATAATGATACTTTGACACTGGCGAAAGCGTTCTATGAAGTGATACCTTCCTGCGGACAATCTTT
Organism: Candidatus Puniceispirillum sp.; assembly: GCA_020724065.1. Classification (GTDB taxonomy): domain Bacteria; phylum Electryoneota; class RPQS01; order RPQS01; family DYHQ01; genus DYHQ01. Next base: position 5,809 of record DYHQ01000022.1, read on the forward strand.
TGCTTTTGCCGACCATAAACCATCAATAACAACCACAAGTAAAAATCCTTTGTTTCCTATTCAGACTTTTAATGAAAGGCGAACCGCTACTCTGTTGCTTAGCCAACAATGGCCATCTATGGAAACGCAATTCGGTATGTTGCCGAAAACAATCAGCAAGAGCAAAATGACTCTTTTCAATAGTGCGCAGAATAAGATCATCCTTCCAAAGAGTACACCCTATCCCTCGATACCACGAAAGATCCAGAGAATTTACTAAAATCAGTCACAAGATCAGCTTATTCGCTTCGACATTTTCTCATAGGCTCCCCAAGAAAAAGAGAGGCAACCCGTGCGTCATATTGTTTTCTTTGTCCTAATATTCAGTCTCCTCCGGATGAGCTTTGGACAGATTTCGGGTTCACTGAGTGATACATTAGGACCCGGAACTTACCATGTTTCAGACACGATCTATGTTGACGCGGGTGACAGCTTGCGCCTTATGCCCGCAACCACATTCATCTTTGATGGACCCTATCCCTTCAAGATTGAAGGAACACTGTTGGCGGAAGGAACGGAGACCGATTCGATTATTTTCACGACCGATGCCGGTGCGAATCCACCCCTCTGGCGAGGATTGCGTTTCTACAACTCGAGCAGTTCCGGCAGTCAACTCTCCTATTGCCTTGTTGAAAACAGCAATGCGACCGGTGTGGACTATGACAGATATGGCGGCTGTGTGTAGTGCACATATTCTTCACTTTCATTTTCACATTGCCTATTCAAAAACGGCTCGGCGCAATGGGGAGGCGGAATTGCCTGCTGGTATGCTTCACCCACCTTTGCAAGCTGCATCTTCTTTGGAAACACATCGAGTACCTATGGTGGCGGGATGTACAGTTGGTACTCCTCACCCTCTTTTACAAACTGCATCTTCCACACGAACTCAGCGCAATATGGAGGTGGAGCCTATTGTTCTGGAATGTCCCCGACATTCATCCATTGCACTTTTCATGAAAATTCCGCCAATATTTCTTGCGGGGGCGTTTATTGCAGCAATTCCTTTCCGAGTGTGATTAGCTCAATCATAACGAATTCGCAAGGAACCGGCTTGTTTTTCTGGAACGCTTCTTCAAGTCAGATACGACACTGTGATCTATTCAACAATAGTGCAGGCGCTATCGGTTTTTCGGGCGGGAATTCATCGAACGGACCGGCAGGCATCGGCCAGATGGTCACGGTCAATGCGAATGGAGACTCAACAGACACTTACTATAATATCTTTCTCCATCCGGGATTTCTGGACTCAGCGGCGGGTGATTTTCATCTTTCTGACACTAGCCATTGTATCGGTGCGGCTCAAATCGGTGGAACTGACGAGGATTTTGATGGAAATCCCCGTCCGAATCCCGACGGTTCACGACCGGATATCGGAGCTTTTGAGAATGCCAATGGGACCCTCCCACCCTCAGGACTTGCTGGGAGTCTAAGTGGAATTCTTGGGCCGGGAACGTATACGATTATTGATACAATTTATGTTGACGCTGAAGACAGTCTGCGACTTCTTCCAGGAACCTTTTTCTATTTCTACGATCCTTATCCGTTCATAATCTATGGGACTCTCATCGCGGAAGGAATCGAGACAGATTCTGTTGTTTTCGCTCCAGATCCTGTCGCGAATCCTTTCGGATGGAGAGGCCTGCGTTTTCTCGGTATGTCCAGTTCAGGCAGTCGCCTTGCCTATTGCCTGATAAAAGCTGGTCGCGCAACCGGCGCAGCGATTGAATCCAAACGCGGAGGCGGAGTCTATTGCGAGTCTTCATCACCGAATTTTGCCAACTGCGTCTTTGAGGATAATTGGGCGGAATCTTATGGTGGCGGAATGGCCAATTGGAACGCATCACCGACCTTAGATAAATGTTCCTTCCTTTCCAATTCTACCACGAGCTTTGGCGGAGGATATTACGGTTGGTATTCCAATTCAGAACTCACCAACTGTGTTTTCATAAATGATTCAGCACAATTTGGCGGAGGCGCCTACTGTTCCGGAGGAACCCCGACTCTATTGCACTGCACTTTCATCGGCAATATCGCAACCATTGACGGCAGCGGCATCCATTGCTCAAATTCATCGCCCATCGTCACAAACACCATTGTAGCCTATTCCAATGAATACGGGATGTATTTCTACAACAGCTCGACAAGTCAAGTCGAGTATTGTGATTTTTTCGATAATAGCGGCGGCGATTTCGGTTTTTCCAGTGGCGATGCATCTCATGGGCCGACAGAGATTGGCGAGCTCTTCATGACAAACGCAAACGGAGATTCATGCGATATATATTTCAATATCTTTCTGAATCCCATGTTTGTGGATTCGGCCAATGATTTCCATTTGGCTGATTCCAGTTATTGCATAAGTGCCGCGATTGTCAGTACACTCGATGAAGATTTTGACCGAAACCTTCGCCCGAATCCACCGGGCTCGCCACCGGATATTGGTGCGTTAGAAAATGCTCTCGGATATATTTCTCCCTACAGTCTTTCTGGAAATCTCTCCGGGGTTTTGGGGCCGGGAACCTATCACGTGATTGATTCGATCCATATTCTCGAAAGCGACAGTCTTCGTATTCTATCCGGAACGACTTTTCTCTTTGACGGCGCCTACCCATTCACCATTCAGGGAGTTCTCAAAGCAGAAGGAACGGACAGTGATTCGATAATTTTTACAAATTTTCCCCTACTGAATCCAGATGGTTGGCCCGGTCTGCGGTTTCTGGGTTCCACTCGTTCTGAGAGTCAACTTGAATATTGTCGAATCGAAAACGGTGAAGCCACCGGCAGTGGTGATGACCGATACGGAGGAGGTGTTTACTGCTATCAGGTTTCACCCACATTCTTGCATTGTGATTTTGATTCAAATGGAGCCGTCTGGGGAGGAGGAGCGGCTTGCTGGGAAGCTTCTCCGACCTTTTCAAGCTGCATCTTCCGAGACAACGAAGCGAGTGATTATGGTGGCGGAGTATATTGTTGGGATTCCTCGCCGATTTTCACGAATTGTATTTTCAATGGCAACTCCTCTCTGAATGGCGGCGCAATTTCCGTCTCCGGAAATTCCCCATCGTTCATCCAGTGCACGATTGTGGACAACGAAGCCACTTCAACCGGTGGCGGCGTTTTTTGTGCCAGTTCATCGCCAGTTTTCAATAGTTCTATAGTCGCTTTCTCCGAAGGTCATGGCGTTTATTTTTGGGATAGCGATGCCAGTCAGTTTGCCTACTGCGATATCTATGGAAATGACCGTGGAGATATCGCCTTTGCCGATGATGATTCGTCCAATGGACCTGCAGGAATCGGCGTGATGTCTCAGCTCAATGCCAACGGGGATACAAGCGATGTGTTCTACAATATATTTCTTCATCCTCTACTCGAAAACCTCGCCAGCCATGATTTCCGCCTGACAGATAATAGTCCTTGTATCGGTGCGGGCGACAGTGGTGGACCGGCTGATGATTTCGAAGGCAATCCGCGACCGAATCCGGGGGGCTCGTTCCCGGATATCGGAGCCTATGAGAATGAACTTGCTGCACCTGTACCCTATGAAGGACTTGTCGGCGCTTTGAGCGGATTACTGGGACCGGGGGTCTTTCATGTCATTGGAGAAATCATGGTAAACTCCAGTGACAGTCTGCGTCTCATGCCGGGAACGACTTTCATCTTCGACGGACCTTATCCGTTTGAGATTCGAGGCACCCTGTTGGCCGAAGGAACCGAAAGTGATTCCATCGTCTTCACCACAGACACTTTGGCAAATCCTGACCGATGGCGAGGTTTGCGTTTCGTGGAATCCGTTCGCTCAGGAAGCCGACTTGCGTACTGTCTGATAGAACATGGTCGAGCCACGGGCAGTGATGACGAACGAAACGGTGGAGGAGCCTATTTTAGTCATGTTTCACCCGGGATCACTCATTGTGTATTCAGGAATAATTCAGCGGAATTGTGGGGCGGTGGAGTGGCTTGCTGGTACGCATCACCGACATTCACCTATTGCACTTTCACCAATAATGTTTCAGATATCTATGGCGGCGGAATCTATTGCTGGGACTCTTCCGTCGCGTTTACACGCTGTGTTTTCAACGACAATGTGGCTTTTCATGGTGGAGGGGCAAGCTGTTCGGGTGATACTCCCACCTTCACCCGTTGTACTTTCAGCGCCAATACAGCAAGCGGAAGTGGGGGGGGCATTTATACATCAGGATGTTCTTTGGTACTGAATAGTACGGTTGTGGCCTTCTCTAACGGAACGGGGATTTACTTCTGGAACAGTTCAGGAAGTCAGGTGGAATATTGCGACTTCTTTGAAAACAGCGCCGGTGCTTTTGCTTTCTCAAGCAATGATTCATCAAATGGCCCGTCTCACATCGGTCAATTATCTCGGGAGAACGCAAATGGGGATTCATCCGATGCCTATTTGAACATCTTCCTCGATCCGTTGTTTGCAGATACAGCCGCAGGGGATTTCCAGATTTTGGAGACATCTCCATGTATTGATGCAGGGGATTCTTCTCTTCCTTTGGATCCTGACGGGACCGTTGCAGATATGGGCGCCTTCTACTACCATTACGGCAACACTCTGCCTTCCGCATTCGATCTCGTTTCACCCCAGTTTGGAGATACGTGCTGGACCTTAGATACTCTACTTATCTGGCACGCAGCCATCGATCCGGATACAGGGGATACCGTCACTTATGAAATTTGGCTGGATACACTTGCAATCTTATCAACGGCATGGGAAGTTGTTTCGGAGCTTGCGGACACTTCTTATGCACTGGCAGGCCTTGCTGACGATCAGTCGTATTACTGGAGTGTCCATGCTTCAGATTTACATTCGTCCGGAACTTGGGCCAATGATACTCTCATGTTCTATACTTATTTGCCCGAACCTCCTGATAGTTTCTATCTTGCCACTCCCCCAAACGGTGATACGGTCTTCACCGAAACACCGGCTTTGCGCTGGCATCGAGCGTTGGATCCTGATCCCGGGGATACTGTGTGTTATAATCTGATGTGGTCGTACGATTCGGATTTCGGTGATTCCGCCGATACAACGCTTTGTGACACAACCTTCACTTTCCCTGCGGGTGTACTATTCAATAAGAATTTCAAATCTGAACTGCCAACTCGACTCTCGCGACATCAACAGGATTCTTCCGAGAGACTTGACGAAATCGAAGATGATTCAATTGTCTTCTGGAAAGTCAAAGCCATTGACAGACTCGGTTTGACCACATGGTGCGAACCCGATAACGGATGGAGTTTCAGCGTCTATATCGAAGAACCGCCAAGTGCATTCAATTTGATTTCTCCGACAAATGGAGATACGCTCGATACTCTTGTAGCGGAATTGGTGTGGGAAGCCGGAAGCGATCCGGATGTGGGAGATAGCATTGCCTTCCACCGAGTCTATCTGGCTCTGGACTCGAACTTCACAACCGCGCTTGACAGTCAGGAAGTGTCAGGAACGGAATGGCGTTGGGAACCTCTCCTGGATGACCAGACATACTGGTGGCGAGTGAGGGCTTCTGACACGCATGGAAATGGGACTTTCTCTGAGCAACGATGGATTTTCCATACATACCTCTGCGAAATTCCCTCTCCCTTTTCACTCATAGAGCCTACCGACAGTTCACATCTTCCCGCAGGAGATATTGATTTCTGCTGGCAAATAGCGCATGATCCTGATCCAGGCGACATCGTTGCCTACACGATGTATTTCCAATCGAGTGATACATCTCTGACGATTGCGGTCGGCTCAGACACCTGTCACACTTTCGATGTTGGCGGTTTAGGTCTTGCAGATTCGTTAGTTGTTGAATGGTGGATTGGAGCTTATTCATCCTATCCCGATACAACCGTCGAGAGCACAACTCGTTTTCACTTCTATCCTCCATCGGCCATCGAAGATGAAAACGCTCTTATTCCAGCGGAATTCGCCCTTCACCAAAATTGGCCGAATCCATTCAATCCCACTACTCAAATCAGGTTCGATCTCAAGGAAGCCGGTTTCGTGAATCTAAGAATCTACAATCTGATGGGGCAAGAAATCTCTTCCGTGGTAAGCAGCATGAAGACGGCCGGAACACACACCATAACCTTCAACGCCGAGAACCTCTCTTCAGGAATCTATCTTTACCGCCTTGAAGTAAACGACTTCGTATCTCAGAAGAAGATGCTGTTGGTGAAATAGGGGAAAGAGCTGGTCATTGATACGGGGAGGCGTTGACAGCGGTGTGCAGCAGCAGTCGAAACGAGCGATGAAACGAAGGACTGATAGCCTTCCTTGTCCAAATTGCGGTTCCAAAGATGTGATACCGATAATCTGCGGACTTGCATCGCAAGCCCTTGGCAACAGAGACCGAAGAGACGAGGTGGTCTTGGGAGGATGCTGCATAACCAGCTATGATCCCGGAGGGCATTGCAAAGAGTGTGGCCATCAATGGCGTGGGGAGACCCATTGTCTGATACCCTTTTCGCATCTTTCCGGGAACCCGCACCGAACCGCACTGATGTTCAAGCATCAGGACCATCCTCAGCCTGAGTCCGAGAACACTTGCTCCCGTTGACCGTCTCCTACAGCGTGCAATGTCAAGCCACTCGAGAATAGCCATGAACATGCAGAGAAGTCTTTCCTTCGGCGCAGCCGGGCTCTTCGCTGCTGCGCTTCTGCTAACGACAACTCTTCCGCTTGATCTGCAGGCCAACTATACCTTTTTGGGTAAAGTGGACAGCACGGAGGCAACGCCCTCGCGCCTCATACTGCACTGCGAAGGCGGCAGTCAGGTTCAGATCACTTTCTTGCAGCCCAACCTGTTTCGCTACACATTGCGACGGGCGGCGTATCCCGAATCCCTACTGGAATATCCCCTTGCGCGTCTGGAATGGGACCCGATTCCCGTGGAATTTACCGAGAATGACACACGGGTCATGCTGAAATCAAACGAGCTGGCACTCGACATCCAGAAATCTCCATGTCGTCTCACAGTGCGAAATAGGCAAGGCGATGTTGTCTCAGAAGATGACCCAGGCATGGGCGTTGGATGGGATGGCAAGGAGGTTCGCTGTTGGCGCACGATTGCGCCCGATGAAAAATTCTTCGGATTGGGCGAAAAAACGGGGCCGGTCAATAAGCGTGGTCGGGAGTGGGTCATGTGGAATGACGACTATCCGGGATATGATGATCGAACGGATCCTCTCTATGAGTCCATTCCCTTTTTCATCGGCCTTCGCAGCGGCAATGCCTATGGGATCTTCTTTAACAACAGCTACCGCACCACCTTCAATATGGGAGCAGGCAACCGACGATACTCATCTTTTGCCGCAGAGCAAGGGAGTCTGGATTACTTTTTCATGTATGGACCCGAAATCAGTCGCGTCGTTGAGACTTACACGCAGCTCACCGGACGATCGCCGATGCCGCCACTGTGGTCTCTCGGGTATCAGCAGTGCCGCTATAGCTATTATCCGGCAAGCGAAGTCTTGCGCGTGGCGAAAACTTTTCGCGAGAAACATATCCCAGCCGATGTCATCTATCTTGACATTCACTACATGGATGACTTTCGCGTGTTCACCTTTGACCCCGAGCGATTTCCCAACCCGAGAGCCCTAATGAACGAACTCGACAGCATGGGATTCAAGGTTGTGACCATCATTGATCCCGGTGTGAAGGTGGACACAACTTATCGAGTGGCTCGCGAGGGATTAGAAGGAGACCATTTTGTCCGTTATCCCGACGGTGAGCTCTACATCGGTGAGGTGTGGCCCGGGCCATCCTACTTTCCTGATTTCAGTCGGGAACAGACACGAAAGTGGTGGGCGGGATTGCTGGATGAATTCCTTAACATCGGCGTGGATGGTTTCTGGAATGATATGAATGAACCGGCCGTTTGGGGCAAAGCTTTTCCGCAGGAAGTGATTTTCTATGATGGCGGCAAGTTCTCGAGCCAGAAGAAAATGCACAATTTGTATGGTTTCCTCATGTGTCGCTCTGCCGCGGAAGGTTTGAATCGTCTGCATTCGGAGGAGCGCCAATTTCTTCTGACTCGCGCGGGATTTGCAGGCATTCAGCGGTACTCCGCCGTTTGGACAGGCGATAACATCGCCAGTGAGGAGCACCTTGAACTGGGAATCCGCATGATGCTCGGAATGGGCCTTTCCGGAGTGCCGTTTGTCGGAATGGATGTCGGCGGCTTCATGGGCACGCCATCCCCCGAGCTCTTCGCGCGATGGATGCAGGTCGGAGCGCTCTCTCCCCTCTTTCGAAACCATACCGCATTCAATACCTGCGCTCAAGAGCCGTGGGCTTTCGGCGAGGATGTGGAAAGAATCAGTCGCGAAGCCGTTGAAATGCGCTATCGTTTCTTGCCATACCTCTACTCTCTTTTCTATGAGGCGAGCCAGACGGGTGCACCCCTGTGGCGACCCTTGTTCTGGTATGATGCCGAAGATGAGCAAGTGTATGACTGGGATTATCAGCATGAATTTTTTGTGGGGGAAAAGGTGTTGGCGGCGCCGATGACACGCGAAGGACAATATGTAAAAAAGGTCTATTTGCCCGAAGGCCGCTGGCTCGATGCAAACACCGAGAGAGTATGCGAGGGTAGACAAGCGATATATGTGGATGCACCGCTCGACCGATTGCCTCTTTTTCTGCGGGAAGGCGCCATCGTTCCTTCCCGCGAACCTATGCAGTTTGTGGATGAGAAACCTCTCACGAAACTCATTCTTGATGTCTTCCCAAGCACTGAGCCCAATACCTTCCAGTATTACGAGGATGACGGCAAGAGCTTTGATTACCGACAGGGGATTTATCGCATCACGGAATTCAATTGTGTTCATCATGACGGTGAACTTCATTTTGTGAAGCGGCGTGCTCATGACCGCTACAACGCACCGGAACGCGAGCTGGAGATTCGCTTTCACGCCATATCCAAAGCGCCGCGTGAAGTCATGCTCGCGCGTCAACCGCTTCAGAGTTATGGCTATGACGAGCAGAAACGAATTCTCATTATAACCATTCCCGACAAGGGAAATGTGCAGAGTCTGATTATTCGATAACTCACAATCGTCAGGAGAAGGGTATATGTTCACCGGCATCGGAGGCATAGACATTGTCGTTATTGGAGCCTATTTTCTTGTCGTGTTGGGAGTCGGGTTCTACTTCTCGCGCAAGGAACGCACGGCCGCGCAATACTTCTTGGCGGGCCGGCATGTGGGCTGGTTTGCTATCGGTGCTTCACTTTTTGCAACGAATATTTCGAGCGAACACTTCGTCGGCCTCGCGGGCTCGGGGGCGGCGACGGGAATGGCCGTAGGACACTTCGAGTGGCTGGCTTGTTTGATTGTGCTGATGCTCGGTTGGGTCTTCGCGCCGTTTTATTTGCGGTCGAAAGTTTTCACCATGCCGGAATTTCTCGAGCGGCGATACAGCAGCGCGAGCCGCTGGTATTTGACGCTCGTTTCCATTCTATCCTATGTGCTCACGAAAGTGTCGGTAACGCTGTTTGCAGGCGGACTCCTTCTGAAGCAGGTCATGGGCTGGGACATGTACACATCGGCCATCGTGCTGGTGATTGCGACCGGAGTCTACACGATCGCCGGTGGGCTTGCCGCCGTGATTTACACCGAACTTGTGCAGACTTTCGTGCTGATTGGTGGCGCGGTAACGCTGACAGTTATAGGACTCACTGAACTCGGCGGTATTGGAGCGTTGCAGCAGGGTGTCCCCGCAGATTTCTTCCACATGTTCAAACCAATCAGCGATCCCAATTTTCCGTGGACAGGCATCGTCTTCGGCGCGCCCATTTTGGGCATCTGGTATTGGTGCACGGATCAATATATCGTGCAGCGTGTTCTCAGCGCGAAGGGATTGAATCACGCTCAATCGGGGACAATCTTTGCAGGCTTCTTGAAAATCCTACCGGTATTTATTCTCGTCATGCCGGGCATCATTGCTCGCGCCCTTTATCCCGGCATCGCCGGTGACGAAGCCTATCCGACGCTGGTCACGCGCCTCCTGCCCATCGGTCTGAAGGGCATCGTGATCGCGAGTCTACTGGCCGCACTGATGAGTTCGCTGGCGGCGTGTTTCAACAGCAGCTCGACGCTGTTTACGATAGATATCTACAAGAAACTCAGGCCCGATACCGATGAACGCCGCCTTGTGAATGTGGGCCGCGCCGCAACGGCGGTGCTCGTGGTGCTAGGGATTCTATGGGTGCCCTTCATTCGCTTTATTTCATCGCAGATTTATGTCTATTTGCAGAGCGTGCAGGCATATATCAGCCCGCCGATTGCAGCGGTATTCCTGTTCGGCGTGTTCTGGCCGCGCGCGAACGGCAAGGGAGCGATCGCGGCGCTCTTCACCGGGCTTTTCTTCGGCGCGCTTCGGCTGATTACGGAGCTTATTCACAGTCAGAATCCCATCGCTTTCACTCCGCTGGCCGCGCTGGCGGAAATCAACTTCCTACACTTCGCCGTGTTCCTGTTTATATTGTGCAGTGCGGTACTGATATTCGTCAGCCGCGCCACAGCCGAACCGGAAATGGCAAATTTGCGCGGTTTGACCTATCGTTATGCGGAAAGCGTAGCCGGTGCGGCGAGAACGGAATCCAAATCTTCGGCTCGACGGCTAAATGTGGTTTTCTCGGGCGTGCTCGTGCTGACCGTGCTGATATTGTGGTACATGTTTTTCTAATCCCGTAGCTTCGTAACGGCGAGATCCCGCAGCAAACGGTGCAGAGCTCTATTGCCGGCCACGTGAGATGCGAACTACCGCAGAAGGATCGGTGAACAGGGCGTGGGTCTGAATAAGCGTTGGAAGGTCATCACCTTTGCGTCAGCACTCTCGCCATCGCTTCCATGGCAGACAAGTAATAGCCATCGGAATAGTTGTCCAGCATTGTCAACGCCGTCGTTCTATCTACCGAATGAAGCTGGAGAGCCGTCTGTTCCAGCGGTCGCTGAAGAGTCAAGGCACGCCTCTCAACTTCACCCATCTCTGCCTTGACTTCTGTGATGCTATGACGGTAATCACTTTCAACCTTATGATAGAAGTTCGAGAAAGTCCAGAAAGCCTCCAGGGGATTCGCTTGAAAAGGCGTTTCAACTCGTTCCCGATAGAACTCCTCGGAAGGTTGTTCTCCGCTGTCGGAGAAGCCTGCCGGAAAATCCGAAATCCCGAAGTGAAATGGAATGTAGCATGAGACACACGGAGATGCGAGACACACCCAGTAGACAATCCCTATATCCAAAGGCATGTTTCTGCGGAGCTGAACGATGAAGCTTGTCTGAGTGGTCCCATTGCAGATGGTGTTCAGGCTCATGTCGTGCGGGCTGCCGGTGGATGCCAAAGTCCGATAGAGCTCCGTCTCTTCATAGTGATCCCGCAAAATCTCCATGAGTGCGGCAACATCCAGTTTCTGTTTTGGCACAACGGAAAACGGAAGTTGTTGACTCAGAGGAATCGGATCTCGGGCGATACGACGCAAACCGCTCCACTGCCGACAGAAATTGGACGAATCGGACGCCGCGTCGAAGTCCGCATAGGTTGCGGCGAAATCGAATGAGCTGTGCTTCGTAGAATCGTACCAGCCCCGTGACACGGTGTAGTCAATGATGTCTGCCGAAGCAAGGAAGTGGTTCTGGTCAGCCAAGTCAATCTGGTGCACGGTAAAGGTATTGGCGACCACGGCAACCTCATCGTCGGGAACTCGCTGAGCCAGCCAGTGTTTGCCGCCCACGGCGCAGAAGAGCCATCCTTGGTCTGGATCACTGATGATGTAGGTCCGTCCGGAAGCATCGTAGCCGAACCGTTCCACCAGTTCGGCAGCCACCAAAACTCCTTCTCGTGCTGTTTTAGCACGCTGCGCGACCAAGCGTCTCAGCATTTTGCTAATGCCTCCATCGGTGAGTTCAGGGCGGTCTTCTCGTGAAGGGCAGGCATCGGAGGCAATGCAGACTCCCCATTCATTGATGTAACTGTCCGAGAATAGCATTCCCGGCATTTCCGACCAGATGTAAGCCCAGGTTTCCTCCACTTGTGCTATTTCACCACCGCCCGGAAGTCTCACTTTTTCACCCAGAGGGTGTTTCATGCGGGGGACTTTGTGATGATTCACGATCTGCGGTGCCTCGTCATCCTCATTGTGAGTCATCATCACATATCCATCAACCGACGCGTTCTTGCCCACAACAATCGTGTAACAACCCTGACTATACGCCGGGGCTTCGGCAAATGGTGAAGCGAGACCGAGCAGGACAGCATAAGTCAGCAATAGCGTAGAGATTCTCTTCAGCATCATTTCATTCCCTCCTACAGAAAGTCTGCAAGGACAAAGACCCGGATTGAGACGAGAAGACATATGGGCTCTGATGGTCTTTTCATCGCGCTCTCTTGCCGCCGCATGGCGAAGTCCCCTACTAAAACATCCAGATGCGTTAAGGCTTAATTTACCACCCTTTGGGGGATAAAGTCAAGGGAATTCCCGTGCCCGACTCCGTGGGTCACCCTGCAGCGTCCCTAGCTGCTGTTGCACCGGCAGGAGCGTCCCTGCAATTTGGCGGAGTTTCTTGCAAATTATGTTGCGCAGAATATGGATCGAGGTGGCGTCCGCCCATGTAGCAATTGGGACGGAGACACTATGACTGTGAAATGTAAGTGTCCTTTCCCCGCTCTTGCCGTGCACATGTGCTTAGTTGGTGACTGTCTAAACTGAGAAGCAGGCTTGCAATATCTCATCCAATTGGTATCGGCTCATTGACGCCCTCCGTAGAATCCTCATATGTTGAAGCAGACTCGATTCGGCAAAAAGAAACCCCTTCTGCTTTCCCCTTCTGAAGTAGAGGCAGAACGGATTATGCGTCCCCCTACTTCAGTAGAGGGATGGCAGGGGTTCGTCCTCGGCAAGACAGGATTGAGATTCGAGAGTGCGAGAGGACGAAGGAGTTGGAGATGAAGGCTGGTTTTCCGTCCGAACATTGAGACATTCAAGACCATGCACTCGAGAGGCCTTGTAAACCGTCATTGACTTGAATTTGACGGTATTTGGCATTATTTTGGGTGGTTCAAAGTTTGTTTGTAATAAGCATCGTTTTTCGAAATTAGCATTCTTGCCTGCAAGGGAAAGGATTCTCGGTGCTCATGACACGCAAAGACATTCAGTCCATGATGTGGCCCCTTCTTCTCTTAATGGCCCTTCCGGTTCTCGGCCTTGGTCAGACGGGTCCACAGCCTGAGAAGAACGCGACAGCCCACCTCCAGCTCGTTGACTATGTTCGTCCTTTGGTAGGGACGCAAGGTGAAGGGAATACCTTCCCGGGGGCGTCGGCACCTTTTGGGATGCTTCAGTTAAGTCCCGATTCCGAGGATTCACTCTGGGAAACCGCTTCGGGGTATGAGTATTCCGACGGTTCGATTATGGGATTCAGCTTGACGCATCTGAGTGGTACTGGCATTCCGGATCTTGGCGATTTTCTGTTCATGCCCACGGTCGGAACACTGCAATTCGTCCCCGGTTCCAAGGCACATCCTGACTCCGGATACTGCTCCCCGTATTCTCATGAGGACGAAACGGCATCCGCTGGATATTACAGAGTAACTTCGGGAATCCAGCGTCATGGTGGAACTTACGGCGGCTGACCGCAGCGGCATCATCCGACTGACTTACCCGGAAACGGACAGCGCGTATATCATCACTGATCTGCACCATGTCCTGCGATGGGATGTGGTCTGGTCCAATCTTCGTGTTTTGGACGATTCCACGATCACCGGATTCCATTTGGTCAATGGGTGGGCGAAAGAACGGTATCTCTATTTTGCGGCGCGCTATTCGCGAAGCTTTGATGACTACGGCATTATCAGAGACGGGACGTTGGTTCGCTACGACGGCTATCGCTTCCGGAGTCACTCGGAAGCCACCGGCAAAAATCTGCAATTCTTCGCTCACTACAAAACTCACCGGGACGAAGTTATCATGGTGAAGGTGGCGGTTTCGCCGGTCAGTACCGCCAATGCTATCCGAAACCTCGAGGTCGAGATTCCCGGCTGGAATTTTGAAAGAGTCCATCAGCAAACCAGTGATAAATGGAACCGCGAACTGGCCAAGATTGAGATCGAGGGTTCGCAAGAAGAAAAAGAAACATTCTACACCGCGATGTATCACGCTTTCCTCGCGCCGAACCTTTATCAGGATGTCACCGGGGAATACCGCGGACTGGAGCAAAATACTCATCTCGCTCGGGGGTTCACCAATTATGCGATTTTCTCGCTCTGGGATACCTATCGCGCGACCCATCCGTTGTTCGCTTTGATTCAAGCAGAACGCGACGCGGACATGATTCATTCGATGCTGGCACATTATGACCAAAGCGTGGAACACCTGCTACCGGTTTGGTCGCTGCAGGCCAACGAAACTTGGTGCATGATTGGCTATCATGCCGTGCCGGTCATCGTGGATGCCTATTTGAAAGGAGTCACGGGATTTGAGCCGATGCGAGCCTACGACGCTATCCGGACCACCGCAATGAATCCCAACTATGACAATGTGGCGACCTATGCCCGACTGGGATGGATTCCTTTCGACAAAGAGAACGAATCCGTCTCGAAAACCCTCGAATACGCGTATGACGATTTTTGCGTGGCGCAGATGGCCAAGGGGCTTGGTAAGATGGCCGACTACGACTATTTCATGAAGCGCGCGGGGGCGTACCGGAATCTCTTCGACAAAACCTGTGGCTTGATGCGCGGAAAGGATTCAGAGGGGAAATGGCGGACTCCGTTCGATCCGCATCTGTATGTGCAAGGAGGAGACTTCACCGAAGGGACGAGTTGGCAGTACACTTGGTATGTTCCGCATGATGTGGAAGGACTCATGGCTCTGATGGGTGGCAAGGAAAGGTTTGTGCAGAAGTTGGATTCCCTGTTCATCTCTTCAGCGGATTCCAGCGAGGGAATGGACGATGTCCAAGGGAGAATCGGTGAATATTGGCACGGGAATGAGCCCAGCCATCACATTATTTTCCTTTATGCCTATGCCGGGCAACCGTGGAAGACACAACAGCGTGTGCATGAAATTATGAGAACCCAGTATGGGAACCTGCCCAATTCACTCACGGGAAATGACGACTGTGGACAGATGTCCGCTTGGTATATTTTCAACGCCTTGGGCTTCTATCCGGTTTGTCCCGGGAGCAACTATTATGTGATTGGGAGTCCCACCCTGAAGCGAGCCGTCCTGCATCTGTCCAATGGGAAAATCTTCACCGTCACAGCGGCTGATCTTTCGGATGACAACATCTATATTCAATCCGTTGAGCTGAATGGCAAGCGTTGGGATAGTCCTTTTCTTCCTTTCGACGAACTGAGAAATGGCGGAAGCATCACATTCACGATGGGTCCCAAACCGAACAAGAGCTGGGGAATCCATGCTCCAATTCCTCACTGACTCCGCGGTCACCTGAGCCTGCGGCTCACTTGGAGCTTGTTCCATTGCAGCTTTCCGAATACGATGGGACCAAACAATAGAGTCGAATCATGCTCCTCTTCCTCTCCTCATATTCATCGTAATCGTGGGGGTGGCGTGGTTCTTTAATGAGTAGCTCTTCGCAATAGCAGGAAACCAAGGCAATATATGGAAACAATTGAAGCAATTTGTACCAGACGAAGCATCCGGAAATACACGAGCCAACCCGTATCAGAAGAAATCATCCATGAACTGTTGGCGGCGGCCATGTATGCGCCGTCCGCAGGCAATCAACAACCGTGGCATTTTGTGGTGATTCGGGCTCGGCAGATCCTTGACGCCATTCCCGAATTCCATCCGTACGCCAAGATGCTGAAAAATGCTCCCGCTGCAATTTCGGTGTGCGGTGATCCTGCGCTGGAGAGGTCTCGCGACCGCTGGATGCTGGATTGCTCGGCAGCGACGCAGAACATCCTGCTCGCAGCACACGCCAAGGGTTTGGGGGCTGTTTGGGTTGGCCTCTATCCAGAAGTCAGTCGCATGGACGGTGTGCGAAATCTGTTGGCACTTCCAAAGCACATCGTACCTTTGTCGCTAATCCCCATCGGTTATCCATCAGAGCAGGTGCCACAGCCAAGGCGATTCAATCCTTCAAGAATCCATTATGACAAATGGTGATGAATTTTGGCGTACTGGAAACATTTGGAGCTCGCCCGATATCCGACCCAACCCATCATGATCACTTTTTCGAGCCTTCCCCTGCTCTCACTTAGTGTCACCTGAAACGCTCGTGGAGTCGCCACGAGGAAACTGGACAACTCTTGAATACAGCCTTTCCTTACCTCGGCCAGACTCTCGCCATGGCAACAGCCGTTATTTGGGCTCTCGCAGTCATTCTGTTCAAGAAGAGTGGCGAGACGGTTCATCCCATTGCTCTGAATCTCTTCAAGAACTCGCTTGCCGCCGTTCTGTTCTTGCCCACACTTTGGCTCTTCGGCGAGACGCTCTTCCGCAGAGTCCCCCCAGAGGAATATCTGTTGCTGATGGCGAGCGGAGCACTGGGCATTGGCATCTCCGATACGCTCTTTTTCATGGCGTTGAACCGGCTCGGCGCTGGATTGATTGCGATTGTTGACTGCCTATATAGTCCCTTTGTCATTTCGCTCGCGCTCGTCTTCCTCAGTGAGCGGGTAACAACTCCACAAATTCTCGGCACCAGTATGATTATTTTTGGCGTGCTTCTGGCCGGCGTGGAAAAACCAAAGCATGGATTGACTCGCAGAGACTTATGGCTGGGAATTCTGTTTGGAGCGCTGGCTCTGGGGGGAACGGCAGTAGGCATCGTGATGATCAAGCGGCTCCTGGAGCGCTCGCCGTTGCTTTGGGTGACCGAAATTCGGCTTATGGCATCGGTTGTCGTGCTGCTGATGGTCTTACTTCTTCATCCTGGTCAGCGGACGATCTTGCGATCCCTGTTGGTCACGAGAGGTTGGGGCTACACACTGTCAGGCTCATTTGTCGGCGCCTATCTATCTATGGTGTTCTGGCTGGGAGGAATGAAGTACTCGCAAGCGTCCATTGCATCGGCCCTCAATCAGATGAGCAACATTTTTGTTTTTGTCTTTGCCGCTCTGCTGCTGAAAGAACCGGTCAATTTGCAGCGCGCAACTGCCATTGTGCTGGCAGTCGGCGGAGCGCTCCCGGTTACATTGGGTTGAAAATGATTTGGATTCATAAGGAACAACCCGGCAGGAGCCCAGGCCATAAATGTGTTCGCGCGGGATTAGGGCACCGGCGCGGCGGAATGCACCTCGTAGCGCGCGGCTTGCCGCGCTGCGCATCGAGATGCGCGCTACATTTCTTCTCGCCGAGGCTGTTCTATTTTCCCTCCACACTGTGTGGGGAA
>DYHQ01000160.1 GCA_020724065.1 Candidatus Puniceispirillum sp.
AGGTGACAACACCAAGGGGGGCACTATTTGTGCACTTTCCGCCCTGTATGTTGCACCGCGCCATTCCGTTTTCAAAGAGAATCGCCTCATTGGTAGAAAGCTGGCAAGCCGCTTGCCAATGTGTGATCCAAAGCCGCACCAACCCATCATGAGTTGCATTAAAGACGGGGGACTCTTCATAATCTGTTGAATGGTCGAACATGTTGCAACTGTAATCGTGCGTGTGGGAGAAGTAGGTGGCGGTGGACTGCTGAGTAGCGGTGGACTGCTGAGTAGCGTTGGTAGGCAGATAGCTGACTATCAGTCCAAGGCAAAGCACCAGGCACGCGAGAACAAGTGTTTTGTAATTCATTTCAAAACGCACCTGTTGAATTATTGAACACCTTAGCAAGCGAGCAGGGCGAGGCAGCTAAACAAAAATATAACAGAATGGACGAGAAAGTCAAGTATTTTTGCAAGGATTGTTGAGATTATAAATCCTTTATTATCAGTTATAATCAGGACGGAGGCATCCCAGCCAACATTAGTGACCCACAAAGAGAGGCGATGAAATTATCAAGAAATGGCGGAAAGACTCGCCGTATGGGATAGAAGGATCCAATCACGCAGACCCCGCAAACGAGAAGGAGCTTCTCCGGAGTGGTCAGAGTCAGGCACAGGGGGTCATTTCATGTGGATTTTGAGCTATCTTGCTGAAAATTTCATCTATAGATAGGAACATATTGCAGCGTGGGCGAGTAGTCAGGAATGCAGCGGTTTGTCGGGATGAATCTGGGGCGCCAGATTTGGCCGAGACCGCGGGACTGAATTCATGGATTGGCTGAAAAAGGCCCTTTACGACTACCCCCCTTTCGACACGCTGGGCCAGGCTCGGCGTGATGGGGGGAGACTGTCTCTTTTGGGCCTGCCCGGTTCGCTGCCTGCTCTCATTGCCGCCTTCGTCGCTGAGCGAATGGAGCGGCCGCTTCTTGCCATTGGTGCGACACTCGAAGATGCCGAGGAGTTGGCCGACGACCTGACTTCCGTGTTATCCGGGCGTGAGCCTTGCCTTCTGCCCGGCAATCCGCACTACGGCCGCAAACCCACTCCTGTTGAACTTTCTGAACGGGCTGAGGTGCTGCTGGCGTTACGCCGTCAGGAAGCGGCGGTGGTTGTCGCGCCTGCGACGGCTGTGTTGGATCCGTTGCCGCTGCCCGGAGCCGTGTCCGAGAGTCTTTTTGTGCTGTCTCGGGATGGGATTCTTCCTCGCGAGGGACTATTGGAGTTTCTCCTGCGGGGAGGATATACGCGGGAAGCGCTCGTCGAATCGGTGGGGCAATTCGCCGTCCGCGGCGCGGTCGTGGATATTTTCTCCTGGGGCGCGACAAAGCCGGTGCGTATCGAATATTACGACGACCTTGTCGAAAGCCTGCGCACTTTTGACCCCGCGACCCAAATGACCGCCGAAAAACTTGAGCGGTTCGAGGTTTTTGGCGTTCCTTCGGTGAAATCGGGCGTCGGGACCATCCTTGACCATTTGCCGGAGCGCAGCGCGATAATTTGGGTCGAGGGCCGGGCATGCTGGGAAGCTGTCAAGGATGACTGGCGAAACCGCACTCCTGAATTTGCCGATCCTGATTTGCACCAGGGCCAACCGCCGAGCTTGTCATCTGTGCGTGCGCAAGCCAACCGATTCTTGCAGCTCTTTGTCAATAGTTCCCCCTTCAGTGTTGACGACACCGTGAGCTTTGCCGCTTTGCCGCAGGAAAGCTTCGCCGCGAATGTGCCCCTTTTGGCCGAGCGATTGAAGGAATACCATCAGCAGGGGCTTCGCACCATTCTCCTTTCTGATTGCCTTGATGCGGGAAGGCGATTGGCGGAAGTCCTCGAAGAGCGCGACTGTCCGCAGGATGCTTTTGAAGTTCGGGAAGGTGGCCTGCATCATGGGTTCACACTTCCCGGCGTTGGTTTGGCGCTCTTAGTGGATCACGACATTTTTGGGCGTCGGCGCCGTCGCCGTCGTTTCATGAAATTTAAGAATGTCGTACCCTTGCGCGGACTGGACGCCCTGCAAGTCGGCGACTATGTAGTCCATGTGGACTATGGCATTGGCCGCTATTTGGGGCTCGAAAAGATTGCGGTAGGCGGCATCCTGCGTGAGCGACTCAAGATCGAGTACAAAGAGGGCGTGATTCTCTATGTGAAGTTAGAGAATCTGGCGCAAATCCAGAAATACGCGGGACGCGAGGGATTTCAGCCGCCGCTTTCGCGTATTGGTGGCCGCGACTGGGCTGATTTACGCCGCCGAACAAAGCAGTCACTGAAGACCATCGCCGAAGAGCTTATCCGGCTCTATGCCCGCCGGAAAGCGGTCCGAGGTTATCCGACAGGTCAGGACACCACTTGGCAGCGGGAAATGGAAGCAGCTTTCCCATACGAAGACACGCCGGACCAGCTTCAAGCCGCCGAAGAAGTGAAACGGGACATGGAGAAGCCGGTTCCCATGGATCGTCTCGTGTGCGGCGATGTTGGCTATGGGAAGACGGAAGTAGCTGTGAGAGCGGCATTTAAGACCGTCATGGACGGCAAGCAAGTGGCCCTGCTCGTGCCAACGACCGTACTGGCGCAGCAACACTTTCGCACTTTTCGCGAGCGGCTCAAGACCTGGCCGATTCGAGTGGAAGTTCTCTCACGGTTCTGCCGTCCCAAGGAGGCTCAGCGAACGGTTCTGCGCACAGCCGAAGGCCAAGTGGATGTCCTTATCGGCACTCATCGGCTCCTTTCGAGAGATGTCGGATTTAAGGACTTGGGGCTGCTTGTCATAGACGAGGAGCATCGTTTTGGCGTCGTTCAAAAGGAAAAGCTGAAATCCCTGAAAGCGAATGTGGATGTGCTGACTTTATCAGCGACGCCGATTCCGCGCACACTTCACATGGCTCTCATGGGAGCGCGCGACATGTCGCACATCACGACGCCCCCGCCGGGACGGTTGCCCATCGAAACGGACATCGTCCCCTGGTCAGAGAGAGTCATTCGGGACGCGATTCTCTACGAGATTCACCGCGGGGGGCAGGCTTTTTTCATTCACAATCGGATTCAGTCCATCGAGGCCATTCATAAGCTGCTTCGCAAGCTCTTGCCGGGGATTCGTTTCGCGGTAGCCCACGGCAAGATGCCGGAAGCCGCTCTCTCTCGCGTGATGGTGGATTTTCTCGAAGGACGCCACGATGTGCTCATCTCGACGATGATTGTTGAATCGGGCCTGGACATGCCCAATGTCAATACGATGATCGTCAATCGCGCCGACCGGTTTGGCTTGGCGCAGCTCTATCAGCTTCGCGGCCGTATCGGGCGCAGCTCTCGCAAAGCGTATGCTTACTTCCTGGTGCCGACCCGCTATGAAATCACTCGAACCGCGGAACAGCGTCTGGCGACGCTGGCGAGCTTCGACGCCTTGGGCACGGGATTCCAAATTGCGATGCGGGACTTAGAAATTCGCGGAGCGGGAAATTTGCTGGGTCGAGAGCAGTCGGGTTATATTAATGCCGTGGGTTTCGAGCTTTACCAGCGACTTATCGAGGAAGCCGTCGAAGAAGTGCGCTATGAAGCGCAGGGTGAAAAAAGAGAAGAGCCGCCGAAAGAAAAGCGCGAACTGAAGCTCGAATGCCCCTTGGATGCCTTTTTCCCGGAAGACTACATGCCTGAAGGAGGCCACCGCCTAAATTTCTACCGGGAGCTGGCTCATACCACTGAAATTCGCGCCATTGACAAGATTGAGATCGAGGTTCGGGACCGCTTTGGCCGGTTCCCTCCTCCGGCGGAAACTCTCTTTGCGATGGCTCGAATGCGGGTGTTAGGTGAACGAATCGGAGCGACCAAAATCAGCATGCAAGAGAATCGGTTGGTCGTCGGGTTTCCCAAGGATGCCGAGAATGGCCGGGACATCAAAGACATCGTGCGAAGGGTCGCGAGTTACTCTGTGGAGTTTTCGGCGTACTCTCATCTCACGGTCACTTTGCCGTTTCCCGATTCGTCCGACCGAGGTGGTTTGCTGAATTATTTGGTGGGCTTTCTTCGGGATCTGGCGGAAGTCTAAATAGAACCCGGCTTGCTGGGCACTACCCCAATGCCATCTTGCAATGGGTTGGAGTGGTTTTAGAGCGACCGTTCCGGGAGCACAGGGTACCGCTAATGGATTCCCACTTTCGTGGGAATGACAGTGCTATCCTCTCCTCGAGCGGGGGAGCGAGGTGTCATCCCCGCGAAAGCGGGGATCCACCGTTGCCCTCTCCCCCATTCGCGGAGGACAGAAGGGGGGTAAGTGAGCCGACCTTTTTCAGTTCGGTAATTGGTCTATCTTGTGAAGAATTAATTCCATAGAGGTTCCCTAATTGCAAGTGGAGGTTTTCGTGTCCCATCGTTTCAAGCAGGTTTTGTTGTGCGCCTTCTTCCTGTGCGGAGCCGCATTGATCTTCGTTGCGTGCGGCAAGAAAGAGGCACCGGTTGCTAAGGTCGGACGCCTTGTGGTGACTGTCCAAGATTTCAAAGACGGCTTCATTGCGAAATATCGGACAGAAGAAGCGGCCGCAAAAAAGTCCTTTGAGGACCGACGGGCTTTTGTTCAGGAATCCGCCGACCATCTGCTCCTTGTTGCCGAGGCTTATGCGCGAGGCTACGACAAGAAACCCGTCGTGGCCGACCAGGCCAATCAATTGGCGGCGCGCAAGTCTCTCGATCTACTCTATCAGCAGGAGATTCTGGACAAGGTGGTTACTGAGCAAGCCATACAGCATTTTTACAATCGTTCCGGTGAAGAACTGCGTGGCCGTCACATCCTTCTCAAGACTCCCCCCTCGGATACTTCAACGGCTAAGGGGAGTGTTGAAAAGACGCGAATTGATAGCATTCGGCAGGCCGTGGTGCGGGGCTTAGAATTCGGCGAGGCCGCAGTTCGCTTCAGCGAGGATGCGACCACCGCTCGGGACAGCGGCAAGTTGGGCTGGTTCAGCTGGGGGAAAATGGTGGATGAATTCCAATCGGCTGCCTGGGATCTGAAAGTCGGAGAAGTGTCACAACCCGTGAAATCTCCCTATGGTTGGCATCTCATTCTGGTCGAAGAGCGCCGGCCGGTGTCGCAGCGTCCTTTTGCGGAAGCCAAGAAGCAAATCCGAGAGCAGTTGTACCGCGCGGAGGGTGAAAAACTAAATGAGATGGCCCGCAAATATGTCGAGAATCTGCGCAACAAAGCGAACATCGAGACGCGAGAGGATGTTTGGCAGATGATGCGGCAGAAAGTCAAGGATCCGACCGCACCCCAAAACAAGGGGCTCGCGGGCTTTTTC
>DYHQ01000023.1 GCA_020724065.1 Candidatus Puniceispirillum sp.
ATTGGAGCTTCGACCGTGGGGGGGGGAGGATGATCAGCCGGGTTGTAGCAGGTTGCACCTTGGGAGTTGTGCACGAGGAATTCGAGACTTTCCTGCATCGTCAACGAATCAGCAGCTTTGCTCGGCATCTGACCGATGGCGGAATCCTGCAGAAGAACGCCGGCCTGCGAAAGTCGCTCTCGCAACAACGGCATCGCTTGCTTCGCCGCGTCATAACCTGATTGGATGATGGCATCTACATTGTCAAAATCTGTGGAACGAAATCCTCCAAGCGCAGGTATAAGGGTGAAATCAGACGATTCAACAAGCCGAGATTTGTCTTCAATGTGCATAATCGAGGTAACTCGGTCAGCCAACTCCCAAGGTTGCTCCGAGCGATCGTTGGGCGTAACAGGCGTAGTGGCGTCCACGGCGATGACGAAGTCGCCCCCTTCGTTTCGAGCCGCTTTGACGGGAATATTTTCCAGCACACCTCCGTCCACAAGTTCCAAGGTGTCCAATTGGAAAGGCACGAAGACAAGGGGCATTGAAATCGAGGCTCGCAGCGCTTCACACAGGTCGCCTTGCCGAAAGGTTACCCGCTGCCCGGTCACAAGATCCGTGGCAATAGCGCGGAAGGGGATCCTGAGATCGTCGAAGGAGGTCTCGGGTTGGTAGGGGGCGGTCTTCGTGAGATGGAAAAGCAAGTCATTCAGTTTCTGTCCGGTCGTGAGCGCTTTGGGTACCTCGGGCATCCATCCTCGAAATCGCATCGCCAGAATGTGCCGAGCATTCGTTTCTTTCTGAGCCAGAAAGAGATTTCGCCGCGCGGGCCGATCCAGAAGAATGTCGCTCCAGTCCACCTCGTGAATAATGCTTTCAAGCTCGTTCAGAGTGTAGCCGGAGGCGTACAGACCCCCAACCACAGCACCCATTGAGGTCCCGACAATGAGATGTACCGGTATTCTCTCCTCTTCCAGGGCGCGCAGTATCCCCAAATGTGCAAAGCCTCTTGCTCCACCGCCGGATAGAGCGAGCGCGACTCGGGGCTGAGCGCGCAGAGCCGATGGCAAAGCCAAGAGAAAGGCAAGAACGACCTTTAGTAAGTGTCGTGTCAAAACAATCCTGAATTCAAATCGCATCCGGATGGAGACAGTTGAAATGTCCGATAGCGTCTTCCTCAGTTTTCTTAGCCTGCGCCGAGACTTTCCATTCGACAAGCCGCCTTCCGACGGTGAGGTGCTCATTCATGGCCAAAACCTGCCCGCCGACCTCCACAATTTGGCTGATTCGATCAATGCGGCCGCACGCACAGCAAAGGGTGAATTCCTGGTCGTGCTCTCACCGGATCTTGTTTGGCTCGCGCCAGATTTTTCCGAACAACTTCACGCACAGGCCAAAGCGAATCCCGAAGGTGCTTTGTTCTACAGTGACTACATTGTTCGCGACTCGGATGGAAGTGAGAGTGTCTTTCATGTCTTTGATGACACAGGTGACATAACCGAGCGGGAAGATTGGGGCCCGGTTTGGACTGTCAGAATAAACGGATTGCATCGCGCCGGAGGTCTGGATGAGCAGAATCCTTTGGCAGCGTTCTATGACTTACTTCTCAAAACGCAGGAAGTAGGTCAACGGGTTCATATCCCGAAACCTCTGGCGGCTGTTGCCGCTCCTTCGCAAGATAGCAATGACGAGGCCTTGAAGGCCAGACTCTTTTTTCCAGGACGAGGAAAGCTGGGAGGCTTCTCGTATCTGTTCATGGATCCCGAGCAGGAGCGTCAAACGGAAACTGTTTTCTATGCCGCCCTCAAGCGTCGCAATGCCTGGCTGGAGGGTGAGCGCACGGCCGAACCTCTTTCAACTCCGAAGGCTTCTCCTCTCGTATCAATCATCACGCCTGTCTACAACCGAGCAAGCTTCATAGGCGATGCCATCGCCTCGGTGCTAAGAAATTCGCTCGCCGACTGGGAGCACATTGTTGTTGATAACAGCTCGACGGATGGAACAGGCGAAGTTGTCCGAAAACTTGCGGCATCGGATTCTCGAATAAAGCTGGTCGAGAATGACCGCAATATCATTGCCCTATCTCTGAACCTTGCTCTCCGTCACGCCCGCGGGAAATATATTTCTCAGCTCGACAGTGACGACGAATGCTTGCCGCACACATTGCAATCCATGGCAGATGCTCTTGAAACCCATCCCACTTGGGCGCTGGCAATCAGCTACTATGAACTCATGGATGAGGCGGGTCGTTCGCTTCCGGAATTCGGTGTCATCAAGCATTTGGAGTACAACCGCAACAACATTCTGCGTGTGGACGGTGCGGGCGCCGTGCGTTGCTGGCATCGGAGCGTTATCGAAGAGATGGGTGGCTTCAACGAGAAGGATTTTCCGAACTACGGCGAAGATTATGACCTTGTTTTGAAAGTGAGCGAGCGCTATGAAGTCGGTCGCGTTCACGAGGTCTGCTATCGTTATCGGCGCCACGAAGGCAACACGGACATGTTGCGCGATCCTCTGACCAAACTTCGAAACAAGACTCTCGCTCGCCAAAGCGCCCTGAAACGCCGTCGCAAGTTGAATGAAGAACTCGCTGAGTGTCGATCGGCGGACAATTAATTCGCGCCCACCTTATACCCAAGACCTTCCACAGCCTCTCGAAGGTCGTCATCTCTCAGATTCGTTCCTTCGATTTGCGCAGTACCGCGCTCCAAAATCACTTCGACCTTCTGAACACCGGAGACTCTCGACAAGGCCTCGTGCACAGACTCGGCGCAGTGCGAGCAGTGCATTCCCGCGATGGCGAGAGTTCGGACTCCCGATTTTGCACTCCTGGGTGCTGTCAATTTCCGTCTCCATACTTCGGCAAAATGACGCAGAAGAAGCGCGCTGAGCACGACCGATGCCCCAATATCCAGCCAACTCGGGAGCATTCCTTGGTGAACATGTCCCATAACCGATTGTTCTGTGCCCGTCCAATCTAAAAGAAGACTCAGTGCAAGCCCCATCAGCAGGCTGAGGACTGCTATCGTTAATAGATAGAAAGTGAGCACACGCTTGCCCATGACACGTCCAATGACCACCATCGTGGCTGCGTTGGTCGCTGGACCGGTCATGAGAAAGGCGAACGCAGCCCCTGCGGAGACACCCTTGAGCATCAAGACCGCCGCGATAGGCACGGAGGCCGTTGCGCAAATGTAGAGTGGAATTCCTGCGACCATAAGAAGCAGCATCGAGGGCAATCCCGCGCCAATGTGTTCGACGAAGAAGTTCTCGGGAATTGCCAAAGCAATGGCTGCCGCGATGAGAATTCCTATGACGAGCCAAAGGGCGATGTCTCCCAGGAGATCAACGAACGCATAATGAAACATTTTGCGTAACTTCACTTGCAACGGCAATCCGCGCAAGTGGCGTTCATGTGCCAGTAGACTCTCGTCGGAGGCGGCGGCCTCGATGGGAAGGTTCTTGGTGATCTGCTTGCCACCAAAAAGTATGGACAGCGCACCGCCAATGACACCGGAAAGAAAAGCGGCAATGGGGCGAAAAATCGCGAAAATCGGCCCAAGAAAGCTGTAGGTGACGGCGATGGAATCCACTCCCGTCTGAGGTGTCGAAATGAGAAAAGAAATCGTCGCGGCCCGGCTGGCGCCTTGTTTGCGCAAACCCATTGCCGTTGGGATAACGCCGCAAGAGCAGAGCGGCAGGGGCACACCCAAGAGGCTCGCTTTCCATGCGGCACTCAAGGATTCCTTCCCCATATATCGAACAATAGCGGACTTTGGAATAACGAGATAGAGGACTCCCGCCAGAGTGAAGCCCAATAGCAGCCAGAAGGCTATCTGGCTGTACAGGTTGACGGTTTCGCCAATATATTCTGATAGCATATCCAAAATTTGCTCTTAAAAGAACATTTTCTTCTTGCCTGACCCGCAGATACTTGCAGGCCACATAGTCTCCCCTCTACTTGCTCAAACGCCTTGCTCCCCCGATTGGTTGCATGCGTCTTGATGCCGGGGCACCCCGCAGCTTCTTGATCCGAGGAATGATTTCAACGAATTCATTCTCGCTTCTGGGAATTTCCATGATGCCAGGAAGTTTCGTGAAGCGCTCGTCACGAAGGAGCCGCCGAAAAGCCGCACCGCCGATTTGTCCCTCTCCGATGAAGGTATGGCGGTCCACTCGGCTTCCTCGTTCTCGAATGCTATCGTTGATGTGAAAAGCTTTGAGGTGCGCGAGTCCAATCAGAGAATCAAACTCACGCCAAAGTACCTCGGCACCCTTTTTGCTCTTCAAATCGTAGCCCGCGGCAAACATGTGGCAAGTATCCGCACAAACCGCCAGCCGTTCCGGATTATTCACACGAGTCAGCAGAAAGGCGAGATGTTCAAGGCGATGGCCAAGGTCGTGCCCCTGACCAGTGGTGGTTTCAATCAAAATTCCTGCTTGACAGCCCGCGGTCTTCTTCAAGATCCGCGACAGCGAATCGGAGCAGAATGACAATCCGGCTGCTTCTCCTGTGCCCAGATGCGAACCCGGATGAATTGCCACCCAACGAATGCCCAAGGCTTCCGCTCGATGAAGTTCCTCCACAACGGCCAAGCAGGATTTGGAGCGCCTCGCTTCATCGGGACTCGACAAATTGACCAAGTATATATCATGAATAAGGACGGGCAGACGCCCATTATCCATCCATGCTTTCCGAAAGAGATGAATTTTTTCTTCGCTCAGAGATGGCGATGTCCATCGCATCTGATTGCGCGAGAAGATTTGAAAACATTCGCAGCCGTAGCGAGCGGCTCGAATAGGACTCTGGTGAAGCCCTCCTTGAACCGAGACATGCGCACCGATGAGCATCAGACTACCGCATTAGGCTATTGTGAGGCAATGGCGGCGGCTCTTTTCACTCTCCATCTGTCGAGAAGATGCGCAATTCCGATACCCACGAAACCCAAGAAGAATGGCATGGCAGGGAGTTTAAAGCGCACGACGCCCAAGGCTCCGGGAACCGCAACGAAGTAGAGGGTTATTACGAGGCAAAAAGCGAGGAACCTTCGGTTGTAGCGTCTCCACCCGACAATGAGTCCTGCGACAAGCCCCACATAGGTTATCAGCAGTAGCGGCACGACCAGCGCGGCCGCAAGGATTTCCGCAGCGGATTTCTCAGCGAAAAACCGTCGTGCCATGTCGGAGAAACTGGTCATCTCCCCCATGGAATGCGGAGGCAGGTGCAGGAATTTCACCAAATCACTTGTTCCCAAATTGGCGAAGACAAAAATGGTGCCTTTGGCATGAACTATCGCGAAGTGAAATGGATCGCGCAAAATGTATCGAAAAGCCAGACGCCGCCAGTAGTCTGCTTTGTGCATCAAGTTCAATTGTTCAGGTCGAAGTCCCTCCGCCACGATGAGGGAATCGGCCTCGGCGAGGAGCTGGTCACTTGTGGTTTTGAGGTTCTGATGGCGTTTCACGGCTTGCATCGCCCCGACATTCAAGGCGAGAAGATCCCAGGAATCAATATAGGTCAAAGCAGCCCGCCCGAAATTGGCGTAATTTCGAAGGAGCCACGGAGTCACGATCACCGCAAAGGCAAGAATCACGATCCCCGAATATTGCAGGGCGCGAAATATTCTCTTTCGATTTGCGGCAAGAATGAACGCTACCAAAACAATCGGAAGATAGAGAGCAATCGGACGGACGAGCGTCGCCACTCCGATGATGAGCCCCAACAAGCCATATCTCACGATGCGTGCCCTGGTTTCCCTGTCGGACGAAATTCGTCCATAGATATGGAGCACCATGACCAGCAGAAAAACGAACAAGGTCTCGGTAAGAAAGGCCGAGGTGTGGAGGATTAGAAAGGGATCGATGGCATAGAAGAATGCGGCGATATGTGCCACTCTCGCATCCAAAACACGCTGCAGAGTCTTGAACACCAGATAGCAGGACAAACAATCAAGCAGGATTTGTGCAATGAAGACGAGCCAGGGGACTCGCCCGAAAATCGCGTAGATCCCGGATACAAATATTGGATAGACCGGTGTCCGCAGCGGGTCGGGTGCAGCGGTGGCGCTCGGAGCAAACCGATGGTAGTCCAGCAGGGTGCATGCCAACTGGTGATAGAGCGGCGAATCGTTGCAATTGAGCTGTTCCTCGGTGGGAAAAGTCCATGGGTGGACAAGCACCAAGAAGACCACTCTGAGGAGCAGGCAGAGAGCAACGATAAAGAGAATGGGTCTGACATCACGACCGATGTGCATCGGCGTCTCTATTTCTCTGCAGAGGATGTCATCGAGTGGCCTGTTGAAATAGTGGATAACGCCATACACCGGCTCTATGAAGATGATACTTCACCATCACACCCATTGTTTGCAGGCCGTATTTCATACTGCGGCGAAAATTGATCGACGAAGCCTCATCAAAATAGCGTGTCGGAATGGGAATATCGCCGATGCGAAAGCCGTGATAGACCACCTGCGCGAGAAATTGCGAATCGAAAACAAAATCATCGGAATTCGCGTGGTAATTGACCGTTTCGAGAACCTCCCGTACATAGGCGCGGTAGCCGGAATGAAAGTCACCGAGGTTCTGGCCGAGTGCCATGTTTTCAAAGATGGTCAACGCACGGTTGCTGATATACTTATAGACCGGCATGCCACCGTGCAAAGCCTCCCGACGAGTTCGGATGCGGGAGCCAAGAATGACATCGCAGGTGCCCGTCGCCAGGAGCCCCACGACATGAGGAGTAACCCGGCCATCGTATTGATAGTCCGGGTGGATCATGATGATGAGGTCTGCTCCGCGTTCCAAAGCCGCGTCGTAGCACGTCTTTTGGTTCGCCCCATATCCACGATTGGCATCATGTTGAATGACCGTGATTCCCAGTCGCTCTGCAATTTCAACGGTATTGTCGTGACTACCATCGTCGGTAAGGACGAACTCGTCAATGCACCCGGCGGGAATCGAGCGGTAGGTTTTTTCCAGGGTCCGCTCGGCATTGTATGCCGGCATCGTGCAGATCACCTTCTTGAATTTTCGCTCAGGGCGTTCGTCGAAATGGTTCAGTTGACGCATTGCCACGCCATCCGCTTCCAATGCTATTCTGGATTTCCTTAACCTGATTCGCAGTGCAACTCCTGGGCCAACCTTAGACTCGGTCCCACCATTGCGGCTCTGGAGAACCACAACGGCGGACAATCCGGTGCTATCCCATTTTTTTGCGCAAGAGATTTAAAGCGCTTCCCGCTTTGAACCACTCAATCTGCTCCTGATTGAGGGAGTGGTTCAGCATGACTTCGTCGCTTGATCCCTTCTTGTGCTTCAAGATCATTTTCACAGGCTTCTCAGGAGCGAGCCCGGAGAGACCGACGATAGAGACGAGGTCGCCTTCGAGCACCTTATCATAGTCGGCAGAATTGGCAAAAGTGAGCGGCAGAATACCCTGCTTCTTCAAGTTCGATTCGTGAATACGCGCAAAACTGCGGACAATGACCGCAGCCCCACCGAGAAAACGCGGGGACATTGCCGCATGCTCGCGTGACGAGCCTTCACCGTAGTTCTCGTCGCCAATGACCACCCAACGCCGTCCTTGCGCTTTTAGATCGCGCGCCACTTTTGAGACCTCTGTACCGACCGTCATCGTGAGCGGATGCGTCACCTTGCCTACTTCTTTCGTGAAGGCATTAACCGCACCATTGAACATGTTGTCGGAAATGTTGTCAAGGTGGCCTCGGAAACGCAACCACTTACCTGCAGGCGAAATGTGGTCCGTTGTGCACTTGCCCGAGGTTTTGATCAGCACGGGCAAGTCAATGAAGTCTTTTCCATCCCACGGATTGAAGGCCCTGAGTTCCTGAAGGCGATTAGAACTCGGGTCAATTTTCACCTCGACTTTGCTCCCCTCTTCCGAGGGAAGAATACAACCCTCCGAGTCTTTCAGAAATCCTCGCTCCGGCACTTCGGGCGCTGGTGCAGGCGGATGGAGCACGACCTGCGTTCCGGGGAGCTTATCTATCAGTGGATTGTAGTCCAATGTTCCCGCCAAACCGTAGGCTGTCGTAATTTCAGGACTGGCGATGAATGACAGAGTATGCGGGCTTCCGTCGTTGCGACCGGGGAAATTGCGATTGTAGGAAGACATGATCGAATTCGCTTCACCTTCCGCCACATCGTCCCGCTTCCATTGGCCAATGCACGGCCCGCAGGCATTCGCAAGCACAATGGCGCCGATTTTCTCAAGGCGTGCCATTTGACCATCCCTCTGAATTGTGCGATAGACCTGCTCACTTCCGGGTGTAACATAAAATGGAACGGGCATCCGAAGATTATGTGCCGCCGCTTGGTCCGCGATGTCGGCCGCGCGGCTGATGTCTTCATAGGACGAGTTTGTGCACGAACCAATCAGAGCGCTCTTCAAATTCAATGGCCAGTGGTTCGCTTTCGCCGCGGTGCCCAGTTCTGAAACGGAACGCGCAGCATCGGGACTATGCGGTCCTACGACATGCGGCTCCAGTTTGTCGAGATCAATCTCCACAACTCGGTCGAAGTATTTCGCGGGCTCCGCCAATACCTCCGGGTCAGCGATGAAAAGATGGCGGGACCGATTCGCCAGATCAGCAATCTTGCCGCGTTCCGTGGCGCGCAAATAGATTTCCATTCGAGCGTCATAAGGAAAAATAGATGTCGTCGCGCCAAGCTCGGCTCCCATATTGGTGATGGTCGCTTTGCCGGTGCATGACAAGGATTCCGTGCCCGGACCGAAATATTCAATCACAGCATTCGTGCCTCCTTTGACAGTGAGAATGCCAAGCAGCTTCAGAATCACATCTTTGGGTGCTGTCCATCCATTCAAACGACCTTTCAAATGCACGCCAATGCGCTTAGGCATCAAAACCTCCCAGGGCAATCCGGCCATGACATCCACGGCATCCGCGCCGCCGACTCCGGAGGCGAACATCGCCAAACCGCCCGCATTCGGTGTATGCGAATCCGTTCCGATAATCATCCCCCCCGGAAAGGCGTAATTCTCCAGCACAACTTGGTGAATAATGCCCGCTCCCGGTTTCCAGAATCCAATGCCAAATCGGGCCGATACTGTGCGCAAGAAATCAAACACCTCCCGATTCATGATCTCCGCATCTTTCAGGTCATCACCGGCTCCGATGCGTGCCCGAATCAAATGGTCACAATGCGCGGTCGTCGGAACGGCGACCGATTTCAATCCCGCCGACATAAACTGCAGCAGGGCCATCTGAGCAGTCGCATCTTGCATGGCCACGCGGTCAGGCCGCAAATACACATACGCCTTGCCGGGTGTGAGGTCTCCCTCATTGGGATTGTCGAGGTGCCCAAAGATTAACTTCTCGGCAAGCGACAGTGGCCGCTTGAGCCGCCGCCGAATCGTGACCAATTTCTCTTCCATCGTTTGATAGATATTCCTGACGGACTCAGGAGTTGATTCAACACGAACCATAGGAATCTCTCCTTTGCATTATGTGGAAATTCTTATTGTTTCTGAATTAATACAGCGGACTGACCTCCCCACATGAGGGCATATCCGGCGCGCTCTCCGAAGGAGCCTACTTGTCTTCAATACGAGCTAAGAGCAGAGTGAAATCGTCCTCGAACACATCAGAACCGCGGAAAGTCACAACTTCGGACTCCAACCGTTCCAGCAGTTCATGAGGATTCAGCGCTCGATATTTCAGAAGGAGTGTCCTCATTCGCTCTTCGCCAAATTCCTCGCCAGCCGCGTTCATAGCCTCGCTGACACCATCCGTGTACATCAGCACGAGTTCCCTCGGGAGCCAATTCGATGGTGGCTTGCTCGTAACGCAGATTCGGCGCCATCCCAAGGATCACCCCACCTTCATGCAGAGACTCGACCGACCCGTCTCGCCGCAGAAGGAGTGGCGGATTATGGCCTGCGTTGACATAAGTGAGCGTGTGGTGATCCGGGTTGCACATGCCGACGAAGAATGTGATATACTCCTCGGAGGGTGTGTTATGATAAATCAGGTCGTTGATTCGGGCGACGATGTCTGCCAGGCGGACGCCCACACCGACGGCGGTTCGCAGGGAGGCCTGCAAATTCGCCATGAGCAAAGCGGCACCGGCTCCCTTGCCGGAAACATCCGCAACGGCCAGCACGGTCTCGCGATTCTCCAGTGGAATTACATCGTAGTAATCGCCGGCAACCTCAAGGCAGAAACGACTGCGAGCCGCAAGCAGAAGCCCCGGCGTCGGCGGCAGTTCATGAGGCAAGAATCCCCGTTGAATTCGCCGAGCGATTTGAAGTTGTTCTTCGAGCCGGCGCTTTTCGACAGTTTCTTCGAGCAAGCGGATATTCTCGCTGGCCATAGCGACCTGCGATGCCAGGGAATTCAGAATCCTCAGTTCCTCCGCGGCATAATCCTCTCTCTCCGTTTTCATCCCCAGCGCAAGAAAACCAACAAGTCGTCCGTGAATCAGAAGCGGTACGATTACGGCAATTCGGTTAATCTTTAGCCATGTCGCCTCTTAGGAAGTCAGAAGGACTGCTCCCGCAGAAGTCGCTTCGTCCACCATGATAGGCCGACGATCCCGCTCAAGCATCGGCACAAGATTGCTCTCCGAGGCGAAGGGTATCGGGTCGCGGTCTCGCAACAGAAATTGGTTTCTGGCCGAGTTGAAGATGATAGGATAGACGCCGTCCACCATCAATCCGTTTTGCGACCTGCCTTCGACTTGAATCCAAAACGACTGGCTGTCAGGTAAGGCGATGACTTGCTCGAGAAAATCGAGGATCATCTGACGCAGGCGTTGCCGTTCCGGGTAGAACCTCTGTTCAAGAAAGCCCTGTGCATGCCGTGCCAGAGGGAGAATGCCCAGAGCCGCTAACACGGTAACAAACATCGCCACATTGCTACCGCTCTCACCGAGCTGGCTCCTCAGAAAGACGCTGAGCGCAAAACCAACCCCAATGACTACCGCCAGCAGAAAGCCAGTTGCGAGTGCATAGCGTGTGCCGCGACGCAGTTTCCCTTCTACCTCAAGCAGACGGTAGCGACCAAAAGCATACGCGAACGAGAGAGGAGATAGCAGCAGACCCAAAAACGCGATGTTGATGATGAACAGCGCCCGCTGGGGACTTTCCGTGAACCACGTCTGAAACAGCAACGACGCACAAATGAGAAGGAAAAGCAACCCGAGCCCTACACCGGTTCCCCACAGCACAAGCCTTATCTGCCGTTTTTCCAATCTGTCTTCCGTCCGAATTCTTTGAACTGCCAGAAGCACCATCCCCGCGAACACCTGCAGAGAAATAATGACAAGCGAGAGCATGGCTGCATTGAAGCTAATCGGAATGACCGTCGTCAGAAGGAAGAGCGCCGTGAACACT
The DNA here is from genome assembly GCA_020724065.1 of Candidatus Puniceispirillum sp. Taxonomy (GTDB): domain Bacteria; phylum Electryoneota; class RPQS01; order RPQS01; family DYHQ01; genus DYHQ01. The sequence goes on from DYHQ01000023.1 coordinate 11,357, forward strand.
ATGATGGGCAGATAGCAGGTGGAATAGGCCAAAAGCGGTCGCTTCTTGATGAATCCTATCGGTCGCGGAAAGAGAAAGACGAGATTCAGCCAAAATGCGCTGAAAAAAGAGGATAGAATGTCAAGACCCTGGTTGACGATACTCTGCAGGGGAATCTGAAAGGCAGCAAAGGACGCACTGATAACCTGGACGGATGTAATCATGAAACCCGCCATGGCGAACGAGAAGAGAGCAAGGGCGCGCACCCCCGCGGAATCGGGTCGCTTGAAGAATGCCCAGAGTCCCACGACGACGAAAAGGACTGTGATTAGGAAACGCAGCACTTGAAGAACAGAGACGAGCACGAACTCCTGGTAAGGCGGCACGCGCGTCCATATCATCGTGCGGTGAACTTGACCGTCGTGAGTAAACTCAATCGGAACCACGTGCCAGGGCGGCTTCGCTGCCTGCAAATCATCGCTCCAGCAGCCGAGGGTAGCTGTCGAATCCTTGAGGGTTTTGATTGTGTCTCCTACGGCTGGAAACGGACGCGATAGGAAATCGTTTACATCAACGCGCCGTAACACCAACACGCTATCCTCGACGATGCGCACCGCACTTTCCACCGTTCCCGATTTCTGCCAAATCCCGACTTTCGCAGCCTCATACGCGAAGAACAAAAACAAATAGACAAGTAGTACGAAGCCCAGAAGCCCCGTGAAATATTTGATCACATTTCTGAGTAACATAGAGAATCTCCCCCGTTATCCTTTCCTTGGAAGCGCATGGAACATCCGGAAAGTCAAAGCGGCACCCTTTGTCATCCCGCATCCCGGATAGCGTCCACGGGCGAGAGCTTGGCCGCCTGTCGGGCAGGATAGGTGGCTCCAAGGAAGGAGAGAAGCACGGCGGCAAGCGCGACAAGCAAGAAGTCCAACGGCTGCATTCGCACGGGCAACGCGTCGAGAAAATAGAGGTCTGACGGGAGCGACACGAATTTGTAGCGCACTTGCAACAGGCAAATAAGCCATCCCAAGAAGGTCCCTGCCACGGCCCCTGCGAGTCCGACCAGAAATCCTTGATAAGAAAAAATTCGCCCGATGCTCCGTGGCGTCGCCCCCATCGCCTTGAGAATTCCGATGTCGCGCCGTTTCTCCATGCTCACCATGATGAGCGTCGAGAGAATGTTGAACGCCGCCACAAGAATAATCAGCGAAAGAATGATAAACCACATCCACTTCTCAATCTGCATCCATGAAAACAGAGTCCGCCGCAACTCGAACCAGGTGCGGACATAGAAGGGCAAGGAGATTTTTTTCTCCAGCGCTTCTTTGACTTTGGCCGCATTCCATAAATCATCAAGTCGAATCTCCAAACCGTCAACTTTGTCATGACGCAGGAAGATTCGGCATGCTTCGGTGATGTCCAGATAACCTACGATGTCATCGAATTCAAAAAGACCGGTCTGAAACAGGCCCGAAATCACGAACTGTCGCACGACCGGTGCTGAAAACGGAGAAGTCATTCCCGCAGGAGAAAAAATAACTGCTGTATCCCCGACGGAAGCACCCAAGCGGTCTGCCAGGTATCGCCCAATCACGAGTCCGGGTAATTCACCCGCCTTGAAATTCAGACTTCCGACATAAATGTTGTTCGGCAGGTCGGAGACTTCTCCAATGGTCTGTGGGTCAATTCCGCGCAGCAGAATTCCCTCGGCCTGATCTCCGACACGGATCATCCCCTTTTCAAAGATATAGGGAGACACGCCGATGACATGTGGCGTTTCTCTTGTCAACTGCATGGCATCGGAATTCAACGGGATACCGGAATCGTTGATGGTGGTGAGTCGCAGATGAGCATCCACACCCAAAATGCGTCCGCGCACTTCGGTTTCAAAACCATTCATGACCGAGAGCACGATGCACAATGCCGCCACACCCACCGTCACGCCGCCCACCGAGAGGTAAGTGATGACAGAAAGAAATCCTGTGCGCGACTTGCTGCGCAAATAGCGGAGCGCAATCCAAAGCTCATAGCGCATGGCGAGCTATTGGGCTCCTTCTCCAAGTGTGTCCGGTGTTTTACCCTCCAACGCTTTCGGGTCAATTTGAAACTCCAGAATCGTCCCACTTTCGCAAGGAACATCCACTGGAATCTCCTCCCCATTGAAGACGAGCACTTCCAGCACCAAACGCGCTACTTCCTCAATATTGGCTATGGCCTCCGCGGCCGTGTCGCCGGGAGCAAAGACTTGCGGTAGTGCCGGCATTTTTGCCACAAAGCCACCGTCGCCGTCCGGTTCAGCGAAGGCGTGGAATTTGAATTGAAACATCGTTTGCTTTCAGGATTAGTTCTTCAGACAAACACCGAGGTCGTTATTATGTCCGCAGAGCCGGGAAGAGAATGACTTCGCGGATGGATGCTTGGTCCGTCAATAGCATTGTCACGCGATCAATTCCAATGCCCACGCCGCTGGCAGGGGGCATGCCGTACTCCAGCGCGCGTAGAAAATCTTCGTCAATTGGCGGCGCTTCCTCGTCGCCCTCTACTCGAAATCTCTGCTGTGCTTCGAAACGTACGCGTTGGTCGAGTGGGTCGTTCAATTCGCTGAACGCGTTGCACAGCTCGAGTCCCCCCGCAAAAACCTGAAAACGCTCCACAAGACGCGCGCCATTGCGATGCTTTTTCGCCAGAGGGGAGAGCGACAGTGGGTAATCATAGACAATCGTTGGCTGTGCAAGCTTGGGAAAGATGTGCGTCTTCATCAATTCATCATAGATCTTCCCATCGCTCATTGCAGGCTCTTCAACGCCATGAAGGCGAGCAATTTTCTGCAGCTCTTCCAACGACTTCTCGAGCAAATCCTCGCCCGTCAACTCGTGTAGCAGGTCAAAGAATGGAACGCGCCGGAAAGCCACCTCGAAATTGATGGCGGCGTCTTGGTAGCGGATGACGAAGCCGCCGGTGACTTTCGACACGCATTCTCGCAGCATATCTTCGGTCAAATCCATCGCGTCATGATAATCCGTATAGGCCTCATAGAACTCCAGCATCGTAAATTCGGGATTGTGAGAGCGATCCATGCCTTCGTTCCGAAACACTTTCGAAATCTCATAAACCTTCGGAAAACCGCCCACCAGCAGACGCTTCAAATAGAGTTCGTCGGCGATGCGAAGAAAGAAAGTACGTTCCAGTGCGTGATATTCCGTCGTGAATGGCCGAGCCAATGCTCCTCCGTAAAGAGGCTGCAATATCGGCGTTTCAACTTCCAAGAAGCTCCTCTCCTCCAAAAAGCGACGCAGGGTGCAAAGGAGTAGCGCTCGTTTTTCAAAAATCTCTCGTACCTCCAGATTCACGGTCAAGTCCACATGCCGCTCTCGGTAGCGAGCTTCTTTATCCGTGAACGCATCGAAAACTTGATCCTCGCGCTCTTTCACGATCGGCAGTGGATAGAGATTCTTGGAGAGAAGCTCGAAAGATTGCACGCGCAGAGTCTTCTCGCCGGTATGCGTTCGAAAGACGGTGCCAACCGCGCCAATGATGTCTCCGATGTCAAGAAGGTGGAAAATCTCGTAGCCACGCTCACCGACAATGTCTTTCTTGACATAAAGCTGCATCTGACCGGAATCATCGCGCAGATGGCAAAAGGATGCCTTGCCCATCGCGCGGATCGTGATAATGCGCCCCGCGATGGAGAAGTGCTCGCCAACCCCCGCTGCGCTTTCCTTCTCGCACACATCGTCGAATCTCTCGAGAATCTCGGCGATGCGATGACGAACTTCAAAGCGATACGGATACGGGTTCACGCCGAGCTCGCGCAATTTCGCAAGCTTCGCTCTCCGCGCCCGCAAAATCTGATTCAAGTCTTCTTGATTGTCTGTTGGCAGAGTCACGTGATTATCCTTCATTCTCGCCGTGGTGGATGTATCATCCGCCCGGCTCTATGTCCCTAACGCAGCAGGTCTCCTGACAATTTTTCTTCGCCGTGGCGGGTCTCCAGACCCGACCGAAACCCTATCCATAAACCCTCGGTACCCGCCCCGTCAGCAGAATCGGCAATTCATAGGGAATCATATCGGCGAGCCCACACAGTTCCCAGAGCGGAATTTCCTCGTTACCCTGCTTTCCCCAAAGAATCACCTCTTCGCCGACAGGATAGTAATCGTCGCTCAAGTCCACCATGATTTGATCCATGCAAACCGCGCCGACGAGAGGGTAGCGCTTGCCGCCGATGAGCGCCGGCGCTTTGTTCGACAACGCGCGCGGGTAACCGTCGCCATAGCCAATCGGAATCGTCGCGACCCAACTGTCGCGCGGTGCGTGCCAGCTCAATCCGTACGACACGCCATCGCCCTTGCGCACTTTCTTGATATAGACGATTTCCGAACGCAGAGACATCGCGGGGATCAGAGCAAGTTTCTCGGCCAAATTCGGAGCCGCATGTTGTCCATAGAGCGCAAGTCCCGGACGCACCATCGTGAATTTCGATTCAGGAAAATTGACAAGTCCCGCGCTATTGGCAATATGCACAAGCGGCGCTTTGATTCCCATAGATTCTGCCAAATCGAGACAGTCATTGAATCGCTTGAGTTGCTCCCGTGCGAAAGCGGTGTCGTTCTCTTCCGCCGTCGCGAAGTGTGAATAGATGCCGACGATTTCAAGCTGCGGCAATTTGGCAACAGCTTCAAAGAGCAAGCCCGCCGTGCGGAAATTTTGCCCGATGCGGCCGATGCCTGTGTCAATTTTCAAATGCACGCGTGCGCGTTTGCCCGTGCGCGCCGCTGCCTCATGAATCGCGCGAGCTTTGAAAACTGAACTCGCTGTCATTTCGAGGTCAAAGTCGAGGAAGTGGTGAATCTGCTGCCCGACAATCCCGCCCAATACCAGAATTGGCTCGCGGATCCCGCCGCGCCGCAATTCGATTCCTTCTTCGAGAAATCCGACGCCGAAATAATCCACTCCGAGTGCCGAAAAAAGCCGCGCGCACGGCATCAAGCCGTGCCCATAACCGTCAGCCTTCACCACCGCCATGAGCTTCGCGGGTTTCGCCAGCTTCTGCACGGCTTTGAAATTGTGCTCAAGCGCGGCGACACTCACGCGCGCAAAAGTCGGCCGATGCGTCTCCGGCACCGGCTTCTGCAAATATGATTTATCCGTGAATGTCTGAATTTGTTCTGTGGTCATGCGAATTCCAATTCCGCCGAGCCAGATTCTCAATCTGGCCCTTTCTCGCCGTGGTCGGTGTGTCACTAGAGCATATCTCAAAAATAATTTGCGAACTCAAGCTGTTGAAGAGACTCCGCTTACGATCGGGGTGAGCGTGAGGCAAGAGAGACAAGATTCCCGCCGGGTTGCGCGAGTTTCTGGGCGTTGGCACCGTGAGATCCTGGTGGCTGCTTAACCCGGCTCGGCGTGCCTTCTCTTCCTTTCCCCTCTGATATTTTTGGGATATGCTCTAGCCCGGAACCTATCGCGGTGTTTTTCTCCTCCGCGACCAGAGGTCGCGGTAGCGGTTTCGAAGTGGCACCCTATGTTTTCCGCCGAGCCAGGTCCTCAGCCTGGCCGGAATTTCCCCGCCGCGGGGAATCTCCCGATTCGCCCGGATCAACGTTATTGTTTTCCGTTCTTCCCTTTCCTCCCCAACAACAAATACGCCCGCACAAACTCATCGAGCTCACCGTCCATCACCGCTTGAATATTCGAGGTCTCGACATCCGTGCGGTGGTCTTTCACCATTTGATAAGGATGGAAGACATAGGAGCGAATTTGATGGCCCCACGCGATGTCGGATTTCGTTTCTTCCATTTTCTCGATGCGCGCGCGCTCTTCGTCGAGCCGCTTCTGATAGAGCTTTGCCATCAGCATTTTCATCGCCGAATCGCGATTGCGAAACTGCGAACGCTCCGTCTGGCAAGTCACCACGATGCCCGTCGGATTATGCGTCAACCGCACCGCGCTGTCCGTCTTGTTTACATATTGGCCGCCCGCGCCCGACGCGCGGAAAGTCGCCATGCGAATATCTTCGGGGCGGATGACAATGTCGGGAACTTCTTCGACTTCGGGATAAACGAAAACGCTAACGAACGAAGTGTGTCGCCTTGCGTTCGAATCGAAAGGAGAGATGCGCACGAGGCGATGAATTCCGATTTCCGCGCGCAAAAAACCGTAGGCATACTCGCCGGTGACTTCGACCGCGACCGTCCGGACGCCGGCTTCCTCCGCAGGTTCGAAGTCCATCACTTCGGTTTTCCATCCGCGCCGCTCGAACCAGCGCATATACATACGAAAAAGCATCCCAGCCCAGTCAGCCGATTCGGTGCCGCCCGCGCCGGGATGCAATGTCATAATCGCATTGCGAGCATCGTCAGGACCCGAGAGCATCGTCCGAAGCTCGAGCGTCTCGAAAGCCGAGACGAGCTGCCGATATTCCTTCTCCAATTCGCGCTGCGCCGATTCGTCTCCCTGTTCCGCGGCAATCTCCGCGTAGAGCTGCAACTCAGAGAGAGACTTCTCCAGCTCGGCGTATTTCTCGACCCACAAGCGATGCTCGGAGAGCATCTTTAGAGCGCTTTGCGCCCGCTGATTGTCGCTCCAAAAATCATCGGCGGTGGCCTCTTGCTCGAGCCGCGCGATTTCCTTCTGCCGAGTTTCGAGGTCAAAGGCCCCTCCGCAGTCCGTCAAGTCTTGTCGCGAGGTCTTTCAACTCGACGGCAAGTTCGTCAATCGGCATCGTGTTCCCCCTATGCTTTTGGCAATTCGCGCAAGAGAATCGAAACGACCTCCATGCCCACGCGATCCTGCGCTTCGATGGTCGCCGCGCCGATATGCGGTGTGCAATAGACGCGCGGATGGTCAATCAAATCCCGCCGCGGATTCGGCTCACCGACATAGACATCAATTCCCGCCGCGCGCACTTTGCCTGAATTCAGCGCCTCAATCAAAGCTTCCTCGTCCACCACACCGCCTCGCGCGCAGTTGACAATCACGACGCCGTCTTTCATCTTTGCGAATTCCTTGCGCCCGATTTCCGGTTCGCCTCCCGCGACTGGAATGTGGAGCGAGATGAAATCGGATTTCGCCAGAAGTTCATCTTTGGAACACATCGTTACCCAGCGGAACGGCGTGAAGTCCACGAATTTATCATACGCCAAAATCGAGCGCAATCCCAGCGAACCTGCCATCATCGCCAGCTCGGTGCCTATCCGGCCGATTCCAATGATGCCCAGTGTCTTTCCCTGAACTTCAAATCCTTCGGCAAACGCCTTCTTCTCCCATTTCCCCGCTTTCATTGTCGCGTTGGCTTCAGGCAGGCGGCGAGCCAGAGCAAAAATGAAAGACAACGCAAGTTCCGCGACGGAGGCGGACGATGCGCGAGGCGTGTTCATGACTTTGATGCCTTTTTCTTTGGCGTAGGCCGCTTTGATGTTGTCTATTCCCACACCTCCACGGACGATGAGTTTGAGGTTTTTACCCGCATCAATGACGGGCTCGGTGATTTTCGTGGCGCTGCGCACGACGACACAATCGTAATTCGGAATGGCTTTGATGAGGTCGGGCTCTGCATAGTGCTGTTCATCTACTTGAAAGCCCGAATCCCGCAAACGCTTCACGGCATCCGCCGCCATTCCGTCGGTAATGAGAATCCTAGGCATAACATTTCCCTTTATGTGATGAATAACTCTCTAACTTCGAGAAGAGAGGTGTTCCTATTTGAGAAGTATCACCTTTTGTGTCATCGAGTATCGAGAATTCTGCATGCGAACAAAATAGGTTCCAGACGCTTGGCGCTCCGGTCTCCATGCGACCTGATGCATTCCCTGGGCCTGAGCCCCTTGCGCAAGCATCTCGACTCGGCGACCAAGAAGATCATGGACAGAAAGAGTCACATGCCCCGAAACAGGCAGGTAGTAAACGATATTCACACCGCTGTTGAACGGATTGGGCCAAGTAGAAATCTCAAAACCTTTCGCTGCGGGCTGAAATCGGCGTGCTTGCAAGATGTCCTCCGTGGTGAAAGCGGTGAGCCAGATCCGCAGAGGCGCATCAGGAAGTGTCAAATTGCCGTAGCTGTATGCGGCATAGAAGGACTGTCCGAGACTTTCCAGCATGACATCCGTCGCAAATTGGCTATCAGGCAAAGCCAAAGCAAGCGGCTCACCTCGCGGCAAACCGGCTGCATCGCATGCCCAAAAAAGCAATTGTTCATGAACAACGATGGAATCATCCACGCAGACGGCGAGAACCATTTCCTGGTCGTGATTCTTCGCCATGTCATAGAGGCGATAGATGTTATTCAGTGTATCGTCCAGGCTCCAGGATACTTGCGTTTCGTTAGGCCAGGTCCCGATATTCATCGTGCAGCCGAGGGGGTAAGTGCCATAATCCTCGACGAGCATCGCGGCGTCCATTTGGCCAGTGCCGACCTTGCAGAAGGCACTTCCCATCGTTACCGTGTTGTCCGATGCCGTGTCGGCGATACAGTGGCCTTCCTCAATCAGAGCACCGGTTTGGTCATATCTCCGAATGAGCATCCCTCGGTAGGTTTCATCCGGCAGGTAGCTTACGCGATAGCATTCTAATACCAGATCATTTCCTATTGTGGTGATGCCCACGACGGCCATGCCCTCGGGAATGGTCGGTTCGAAGTAGAAGAGTTCATTGCCAGTTAAATCCGTCAGCACGACGAATTGACGGCTCTCCATAGCCACAAGATAAGTGAACGCGAATCCTTCGGATGTGCTTGCCACAATCCCCGAATGCGAATTCTGCCGTGATGTCGCACCCACAAACTCACCCTCCGGGGAGTAGAATTGGATGCGAAAGGTGTCTGATCAGCTATAGACGGTGAGTGCCGCCCAAGCGCCATCGGAACGCTCGGCGATCTGGCTCACAGGCTTACACCCAAGTTCACTCACCGGCACATCAATGATTGCGATGGGATCTCCAAGAGGCTCGCCGTAAGGCGACAGCGTATGCACCTTCGAGCCACCCCGCTGGTAATTCCAAAAGGCCCAGGCGAGTCTCAAATTCCCATCGCGTGTCGTCATGAAATCGGTCAGCTCGTAGCAAGTCCAGGGCTCATTATATAGGCAAATCGGCTCAAAGCTGATCTGTCCAAAGAGCGGTGACGCTATCGCCAACAGCAACAGGAGAATCATCATCAAGTATCTCGCGTTTGTTCAGTGGTTGGCAATTATTTCTGAGCCGGAAGCGTCGGAATGATTTCACCAATCCAGCCCAACAACTCGCGGATTTCGGCCTCCGTCAAGTCACCCATGTGAGCGATGCGGAAGGTTTTCTCTTTCAAATCGCCGTAGCCGTTGGAAATCACCGCGCCTCGCTTGCCCAGTTCCTTGTTCAAATCGGCGACCGGAATCCCCTTTGTGTTATTGATGCAAGTGAGCGTGCGCGATTCGTATCCTTTCTCGGGAAACAGCGTGAATCCCGCACCCACAGCCCACTTTCTTACCATCTCGGCCATGCGAATATGTCGCGCCCAACGATTCTCCAGACCTTCCTGATTCAAGATCCGATCCATCTGAGCATTCAGAGCGAAGATGTGCGGAATGGCGGGCGTGGCTGGTGTTTGAGCCTTGTCATTATATTTCTTCGTCTCGAGGAAATCCAGATAGTAGCCGCGATTTGGAATCGTGGCGGCTTTCGCCATCGCGCGGTTCGAAATCATCGCCACGGTCAATCCGGCGGGCAGGGCAAAACATTTCTGCAAGCCCGCAAGCACGATGTCAATCCCCAGCTTGTCCGCTTCAATCTTGTCGCCTGCCATGCACGAAACGGCGTCCACACAGAAACTGACATTCGGATACTGCTTCATCACTTCCGCAATCTGTTCAATGGGCGAGCGGACTCCCGTGGACGATTCGTTCATTACGACCGTCATGCAATCATAGTCGCCCGTTTTCAATTCGGACTCGATGAGCTCGGGCTTAATCGGGTTGCCCCACTCAACTTCCAATTTCTTGCTCGGCTTATTATTCGCAACCGTCATCTTGTACCATCGCTCGGCGAAAGCGCCGTTCACACAGGAAAGTACTTTCTTGCCACAAAAATTGCGAATGGCTGCCTCCATAACGCCCGTGGATGAACAAGTGAAGATAAAGACCTCTTGCTCGGTGTACAGCAGTTTCTTCAGCTTCGGAATGAGTGCTGCATGGAGATCCTTGTAGTCCTGACTTCGATGGCCGATTTGCGGAGTGGCCAGCACCTGCAACATCTCTGGACGCACTTCGCTGGGACCGGGAATAAAAAGTTTCTTGTGCATTGCTTACCTCGAGAAATTGATGAGACATGAGATTCGCTTTAATTAAATAATATATAAACTATTTCCCATAATATCAAGCCCGCAATCAGTTCTCTTCTCCGCGGAGGCAGATCCCCCGATCTGCCCGAAATCAAAAAACAAAAAAGGCTCGTGAAAGCTTTTTCACGGGCCTTTCATCCGGTGGGAGCTGGACTACAAATCCAACCTCCCGGGCCGCTTACTCATCGGACCACCTCCTTCCGGTTAAATCAACCGAAATAACCCTGGTGTCAGGGGAGCAATAAATTTTACGAAATTTTTCCGAAAAATGCAAGCCCTTTTTTCGCAATTTTGGGCTTACAATTCCACCCCGAACGCAAACCGATGCCCCTCACCCAAGTGCTCTCGGAAAGGCGCATAAGCGTAGTCGAACTGGAATCCCTTGTAAGCCAGTCCGAAGCCCGCAGTTATCTGCGTAGCCTCAATGCCCGCAACGAAGCCCCCTCGCAGGCGGAGGATTTGCAGAGTGGCCAGTTCAAGCCCGAAACGCTGTTCCGGCGATTGGTCTTTGACTGCCACCCAGTCCGCGGCTAAAGTTCCCGAGCCAATCAATCCCAGTCCTTTAGTGAAACTCGCTCCAGCCCGGAATAGGGTAGGGAGGTTGGGCGATTCCGCCACGAACTTGCTCGCTTTGCCGTTGTTTTGCACAGCCGCTCCGATACGCAGGCCCGCCAGAGGCGTCGCCCATGCCGCCCCGAGATCAAAGGCCCAAGCGTCCGCGGCCTCAATATAAATCTTTTCCCATAAATAATTTACACTCGCTCCGAAGCTCAAACCAAGAGGCAGGCTCCGAGCAATAGACAGCCCTATCGCCGCATCCCTGCTATCGAAAAGCGCAATCGGTTCCTGCGAAGGTCTGTCTCGCAGTTCAATGTCAGGCACCGTGGTGCCGAGGTAATAGGGCGTGAAGGCCCAAAGCCCTGAGCGCACCGTAATAGCCGCATACTGGCTGGTGATGTCGGCAAAATGCCGATTCAGCATGAGCAGTGCGCCGCCCTTATCACCGACCGCCAAATTGGCCGGATTGAAATAGGCCGCCGCCGGCCCTTGCGAAAGCGCCGCCCCCACTCCCCCCATCGCCCCTTCCCTTGCCCCCACGCCAATCTGCATGAATGCAAAACCCGGCGCAGCCATCGCAGACTCTGCGCATATCACCGCGAAGAGCATCGCCACCATCGCAGCGCCCAGCTTGCTGGGCATTCTCCGAGGCGCGTTATTGGGTATATTGTTCTTCATACAGAGTCTCATATGCTGTGTTCGCGTCTTCCCCTCTTCGATTTTCTTCGCTTTCTTCCCGCCGTGGCGTGGTGCCCTCACCCGCCCGCAATTTCGAGAGAAAACGCTTGACAATATCGACTTGATTTCTTATATTTA
>DYHQ01000161.1 GCA_020724065.1 Candidatus Puniceispirillum sp.
GAAACTGCGGACTCATCGAGCGCGGCGGAATTGCTATAGAAGCAACCGCGATTCATTCCGATGTGCCATTTCTGGAGAAATTGAGAGAGCTAGCGGAGTTGGCAGGCGCAACTCTGAAGCCAACAAGCAGGAGTGCCGAATCCGAAGAACAGCTTTCGCTTCGATGGGACCCCAAAGAGAGCCCGAAACCACGCAAGAAAAGCAGAAAGAAAAAGACAACCAAAGATCTGCGTCGCCGAGGCAGATCCCCCGATCTGCCCGGAATCCGTCGGGGCGAATCCGGAGATTCGCCGCCGCGAAGTGATGTAGGAGCCGATCAATGTGTCTGCCCGCAATATGAACGCCATTGCGGGCCTGGAGACCCACAACGGCGGGACTACCTTTCGAGAACCACCACTAGCCAACACGCTCCTGCGTGTTGGAGTGATGATGTTGTCTGCGAATCCATCCGCCAATGGAGCGTGACAACATGGACGGATTGCGGCCGGGTTGCGCACGGCGTGGGTCGAAAGGATTGGACATTCGAGAGTGCTTAACCCGGCTCGGCGAGTAGCCTCTTTGCGAAGCATGTTACCGGGCTTAATCCGAATGAACACTCTGATCTCTACCAAGAACGGATGACCAGGAGGAACAGAATGAAAGCAGAATTTGAGAAAGACAGTCGCAGATTATACGGCGAGCTTGCATGGCTGTGGCCAATTATGAGCTCGCCCGAGGAATATGCCGAAGAATCGGAACTATTCAGCCAGACAATCAAGGCACATTCAAAAATTGAAGCAAGAACACTGCTTCATTTGGGATGTGGTGGAGGGATGAATGACTACACTTTCAAGAAGCACTTTCAAGTGACCGGTGTTGACATTAGCGAAGAGATGCTCAAGCTTGCCAGAAAACTCAATCCCGAAATACGATATGTCAACGGAGATATGCGCACGATACAACTTGGGGAATGCTTTGATGCTGTGATAGCTCTTGACTCGATCAATTATATGAGAACACCGGGAGATTTGCGAAGTGTATTTCAAACGGCTTACGAACATTTGAATCCCGACGGAGTTTTTCTGATTATCGCAGAAGAAACAGCGGAAAAATTCAAGCAGAACCGCACAATGAGCTCATGCCATTTTCAGGGTGATGTTGAGCTTGTTTTCATTGAGAACATCTACGACCCTGACCCCGTGGACACAAGCTTTGAAGCAACCTTTGTCTATCTGATCCGCCGCAAAGGGGAACTCGAAATGTATATCGATCGCCATCTATTGGGTGTTTTTGACATAGACACATGGCACAACCTCTTGAGACGAGTAGGATTTGAGATAGAACAGATGAAATTCGAGCATTCCACCTTCTCCAAAGAGGAATATCTCCCGATGTTGGTCTGCGTCAAACCATTCTAGCGGCAAGAAGATGAATGTCGAGAGAAGGAGCTTGAAACGCTGTCCATGGCCCGGTGATGACCCGATCATGATCGAATACCATGACACCGAATGGGGTGTGCCGCTCCATGACGACCGGAAGCTTTTCGAGTTCATGTTGCTCGATGGCATGCAGGCGGGATTGAATTGGTCAATCATTCTGAAAAAGCGCGAGAACTTTCGCAAGGCGTTTGCGAATTTCGACCCAAAGAAGATTGCGCGATTCACAGAGAAGGAAATTCAGAAGCTCATGAAGGATGCGGGTATCATTCGCAACCAAGCGAAAATTCGCGCGACGATCGAGAATGCTCGGCAATTCTTGAAAGTTCAGAAGGAGTTCGGCAGCTTTGACGCGTACATCTGGCAATTTACCGGGGGCAAAATGATTCGCCATCGCTGCCGAAAATTGGGAGATATTCCTGCCACCTCAGCGGAATCCGACGCGATGAGCAAAGATTTGAAAGCACGCGGATTCAAATTCGTCGGCTCGACGATATGCTATGCCTTCATGCAAGCAGCGGGAATGGTGAACGACCACACGGTGGATTGTTTTCGGTACAAAGAAGTCTGACCAAAGGAGAAGCTGGGTCGGCTGCAACCCCCGATTGAATCGGGGGCGACACCGCCCACTGTAGGGGCACACCAATGTGTGTGCCCGATAAATTCCGGGCAGGTTGAGAACCCGCCTCGGCGAACAAATTGGTCAGGCGACCCCGCCGCGGAGAAATCATGGCTGGCCTCAATGAAAATGAAAAGGCCTCGGGCAAATGCTGAGGCCTCTTGGTTCTCCAAGGTTGCGGCTATGAAGTCCGCTCAATGTCTATCACAAGTTGAGGAGTTTCTTGATTTCGTTTTCAAAATAGGCGCGGTCGCGGAAGCCGACGACTTTCTGATGGATTTGGCCTTGTTGATTGATGATGTAGGTTGTGGGAACACTGGGCGGCCGGCCATATAATTGAGCGGCTTCTTCATTAAAAAGCGCATTATGATAATTGATTCCGTAGTCCTGGCCGAACTTCTTGACTGCCTCATTCCCTTGCCGTGCGAACGCCACGCCCACCATGACGAAATCCTTGTCCTTATAATCCTTGTAAAGCGATACAAAATTAGGTATTTCCCTCCGGCACGGCCCGCACCATGTATCCCAAAAATCCAAAATCACGACCTTGCCGAAAAATTGCCTTAAATCAAGTTTATTGCCGTCCACATCGGTCAGCGTCAGATTCAACATTTTGGCATCGGTGGGGATCTTCGCCGCCGAGGACTTGTCACCGGGCTGACACCCTCCGACTTGGCCCACAATAAGTATTGCCAGAAACATCAAAACAAATTTGCGCATTCTTCCTCCGCAACTGTAGGTTTGCTATCTCCATGCTTTTCCAATAGAATCACAATTAAAACCAACAAGGCCGCCAGAAGTTCCGCTGAAGTGGCCCGTTGCCTTTGTCCAACGGCCCTTAGGTGAACAGACGGGGAACCTTGGCCGACAGCCAAGTCGTCAGTTCATAGGGCAGTGCATCTATCTTTTCCGCTAATTCATACAGCCAGAGAACTTCCGAGCCTTGTCGTCCCCACAGGGTGATTTCCTCTCCAATCTGCGGTTTGGGGCCGGTGACAAAAATCCATGTTTGCTCTTTCAGAATTGTCCCGTAGCAATGATGCCGCTTCCCTCGGAAAAGAAATATCCCGTGCTTTGCCAATGAACCGGCGTAGCCATGGCAAGTACCCAGCGGAATGCGAACCGCCCATCCATCCCGAGGGGCCGCCGCCATCAGTGGATGCGGAACGCCTCGTCCTCGGCGAGATCGTCGCACCTCCAGTATTGGTGCTTTCAGAGTCATGACGGGTTCGAGCGAGAGCAATCCGGCGACTTCTCTCGACGGCGGCTGGCCGTAGAGCGCAATGCCGGTGCGCACCAAATTTCCCGGCACTTCGGGAAACACAATCGCCGCCGCTGAATTCGCCAAGTGAGTCCATTCCGGTTCCAAGCCGCATTTATGCGCGAGTAACAAGATTCGATTGAAGCGCACAATCTGCTTCTCGCCTGTCGCGAAATCCTCGGGGCGTTGAAAGGCCAAGTGTGAATAGATGCCTTCAATATCGAGGCTTTTCATGCGAGCGATTTGGGGCAGGAGTTTTCCTGCTTGCTGCCACGGCATACCCAGCCGCCCCAGACCGGTGTCGAATTTGACATGCACACCGATTTTCTTGCCAAGTTGCCGCGCGCCTGCCTCGACATATTCGACTTTGAACCACGAAGTCGCCGCCGCATGCAATTCCCACTCGATGAATTCCTTCAATGGTTTGCCCACCCAGTCCGTCATGACGAGAATGAGACCGGCATAGCCCGCTTTCCTCAGCTCGATTCCTTCGGCAACCGAGCTAACACCGAATCCCGTCACACCCGCTTGCGCGAGAATTCCCGCACACGGAATGAGCCCATGCCCGTAGCCATTCCACTTGACCACAGCCAAGATCCCGCGCGGTTGAACGCGCTCGAGGATGTGCTCTGTGTTTCTCCTTAGTGCGCCGAGGTTAATTTCAGCAACGGCGACTCGCGCCAATTCGCCAGAAATGGCTTTGAGGGGAATCTCTCTCTTTGCCTCTATCAGGTGGGTCACTTTCGCTCTAATTCTGCAATACATGCAATTATGTTGAAAATCGGTGAATAACAAATCACCGGATTAACAAAAGAACCGCTTGACATCACCGTTTTCTTCCATATATTTTAATAACAGCATACAATATACAAATGGAGGCGCAAACATGAAACTCCACTTCAAGCTCTTTCTCGTAGCACTCCTCATAATCCCGGCTCTGGCGCAGCCGAGCGAACTCACCATCACAGCCGCTGAATACTTCTTCGACACGGATCCGGGTGTCGGTCTCGCGACGCCGATTGCGATTACTCCCGATTCGCAAGTCATTATCTTCGAGGATGTGAGCGCGGCAGGGCTTTCGCCCGGCTTGCATACCCTCTATCTGCGAATGCGGGATTCGCGTGGAATTTGGTCGCAGGCGAAGGGCACTGCTCTGCGGATTGCACATGGGGTGGAGCTCACCGAGGCGGGGTTCTTCCTCGATGATGACCCGGGCGCTGGCAGCGGTCAGCCGATTGATTTCGCCGACGGACAGGAATTCATGTTGTTCAATGATGTCTCTCTGCCACCGACATCCCCCGGACTGCATCGCTTCTATCTACGATGCCGAACTACGGACGGCTTCTGGTCTCAATCCAAAGCAGTGCTTTTGCGCGTGAAATCCGAATCTCCAACGGGCTCCGAGTTCATCGCGGAAGCGGAAGCCTATTTCAACACTGATCCCGGAATCGGCAACGGCATTGTCATGTATGCCGAAGACGGCTCTTTCAATGAACTCGAAGAGACCGCCTACCGCAATGTGCGGGCCGACACTCTTGCGCTCGGTCAACACATCGTGTATGCGCGCGTGCATTCAGCCACCGGCATCTGGTCGTTCATCGCCGCTGACACGGTGAACCTTGGTGGCCCCGAGACTTTTCGCCTCGCGGCTTGTCAAGCCGATACCCTGGGCGACTCACTGCGGCTGACATGGCAAGGGTTCCCGGGAGTGACTGAGTATCGTGTTTACTATGATTCGGTTGCCACGGGTTCGTTCACCAATTTTTGCACCGTCGCCGCGCCCGAGACAAGCCTCGTATTGGCCACAACTCCCGCCGCAGGCAAGCGCTTCTATTCTGTGACAGCCACTTGGCCAGAGACGATGATGGAGTCAAACGAAAAAGGCACCCAGTAGGGACAAGGCCTGCCTTGTCCGACGGAGGGCGCACCGTGTCCGTCGAACGGCAAGGTTTACATATAAGAGCGGACATGACAGGTCATGTCCC
>DYHQ01000162.1 GCA_020724065.1 Candidatus Puniceispirillum sp.
GATTTCTAAGTACCTCAAAACTAATGAAAAACATTAAGACAGCTGTGGTCACAGACGCCGCCCCTACATGTCAATGAAAGGAATCACCCATGAAAACAAAGGAAGATGTTCGGCGCGTTGTGCGTGAGAAATATGGCGAAATTGCGGAGGGTAAATCCGCGTCTTGTTGCGGGCCGAGCAATTGCTGCACGCCACAGGTATCCGCGACTTCGCAAATGGCGAAGATGATTGGCTATAGCGATAAGGAACTTGCGGCGGTGCCGAAGAGCGCAAATCTCGGACTTGGATGCGGAAATCCACTGGAACACGCGAATGTTCAACTGGGTGAAACCGTGCTTGATTTGGGCAGCGGCGCGGGGATTGATGTATTTCTCGCCGCGCGTGCTGTGGGTGAGAAGGGTCGTGTGATCGGCGTGGACATGACGCCTTCGATGATTGAGCGAGCGCGAAGAAATTGTGAAGAGGCGGGACTACGAAATGTCGAATTTCGCCTGGGTGAAATCGAGCATTTGCCCGTTGCGGATAATTCCGTGGATGTCGTCATCTCGAATTGCGTCATCAATCTTTCGCCTGAAAAGGCGCAAGTTTTCGCCGAAGCTTTGCGCGTGTTGAAACCCGGGGGAAGACTGATCGTGTCGGATTTGGTGCTGAAGCAAGAGCTCTCGGAGAAACTGCGCAATGATGTGAGTGCTTATGTCGGCTGCATCGCTGGCGCCTCGATGAAAGAAGAATACCTCGAATTCATCCGCGCCGCGAAATTTGAGAGAGTGGAAGTTGTCAGCGAGAATTCCTACGACGCGGGTCTGGATATGGTCGAAACAAGTCTGCGCGACGAAGCCATGCGTGCCGTTCTGTCAGTTAAAGTACGTGCATTCAAACCGATTCGGTAATTACCCATGACTGAAAGGGCGCAAGGAAGTCGCAGATTCTTGAGGAAACTCTCGCAGACAGCGGGGCTTCCTCCCGGGACGCTTGTCCATATCGGCGAGAAGAAAGTTGAGCATCCCCGCATCAGCGGGATCGTATATGATGCCGATCGTGTCTTCGAGCAGGATATCAAAGAAGTATCCGAGATTCGAGTGCTTCTTGCGCAGCCTGGAGTGAAATGGATTGACATTGACGGCGTGCATGAGCTTACGATTCTCGAGAAACTCGGCGAGGAGTTCAAGCTCCATCCACTGATTCTCGAAGACATCGCCAATACGGAACAGCGAACGAAGCTTGAGGATTATGGCGATGTTCTTTATGTCGTCACGAGGTGGTTCGAACTCGAAAAGGCAAGCGGCCGAATTTTGTCTGATCAAATTAGCCTAATCCTGGGGCGGGATTTCGTCGTGTCTTTCAGTGAGAAGGAAGCTGATGAATTTGCTTCTGTGCGGCAGCGGATTCGCGAAGGAAAAGGACGAGTCCGAAGCATGGGAGCAGACTATTTGCTCTATCGCCTCTTGGATTCCATTGTTGACAACTATTACATCATCCTTGAACCGTTGGGCGAAAGAATGGACGATTTGGAGACGCGACTCTTGGAAGATGCGTCGCCGAAGATTCTCCCCGAGATTTTCGACATCAAGCGAGAACTGCTCTTTCTTCGCAAATCCGTTTGGCCCATGCGGGAAATCTTGAGCTCACTGGAGCGCGGAGAATCGCCCCTAATCAGCGCAGAGACTCGCGTGTTCTTGCGCGATGCGTATGATCACACGATTCATGTGATGGAGACGATTGACATCTTCCGCGATATGGAATCGGGAAGTGTGGAAACATATCTATCAAGCCTGAGTTACCGGCAGAATGAAGTAATGCGGATGCTGACGATTATCGCGACTTTCTTCTTGCCTCTCACCTTTCTTGCCGGTGTCTGGGGAATGAATTTTGTGACAATGCCGGAGCTGAAGTGGCCATTTGGATATGCGCTGGCATGGGGAGTGATGCTGGTCATCGCGGCAGGCATGGTGGTCTATTTTCGGAAGAAAAAATGGCTGTGAAGAAGAGAAGCAATGGCGAATACACAAGTGAATGCAAGATGCAGGGCAAGTTGAAACCACAGCGTATCACCCTTCCTCTTGATAAGAATGAATGCTGTTCGATTCTGGACCCATCCCAGACGATGGGTGTGCAGTCCGGTTTGGTAACCCTCATGCCCGGCGAGGAAGTGGGTGAACACTCGACAGGTGCGCACGAAGAGACCATCATTGTTCTGGAAGGCCGAGGTGAAGTGCAGGTGAATGGTCATGACCACCAACATGCGGAATATGGCACGGTGTTCTATGTGCCTCCCCACATGCGACACAATGTACTCAATATCGGAGAGGGTCCTCTGCGGTACATCTATGTCGTCGCGCGAGTTCTCTAATATGGCAGCTTATTCTGGAGAGAAATTGATTATGGAGAGATGGCCGAGCGGTCGAAGGCACACGCTTGGAAGGCGTGCGTACGGGTAACCGTACCGTGGGTTCGAATCCCACTCTCTCCGCAACAGCCTCGTCTGCCGGGCCTCGCGAATGGCGAGGCCTCTCTGTCTCTGCACAAACGACAACAAATGGCTATGCTGTCCGTAGTGTGGGCTGCTTTTTTGATTGATTTTTTCCGCACCGTTCATTATATTGTGCGGAGAATCACGAGAAGAAGCAACAGGATGGGTCATTTTCATTGCGACGAAAGGATAGGTCAATGAAAAGGAATCTATTTGTGTGCTGCATTCTGTCCGCCCTCTGGAACTTTGCGTTCGCCACGACGGGAGAGGACTGCACAGATCCCTTTGTCATCACCGGCTTACCGCCACAGACACTACTGGGGAATACCTGCGCGTACCAGAATGACTATGATGCCTCGTGTCCGGATCCCAGCTCGACCCCCGATGTCGTATATCGCTATTCGCCTGCCGAGGATCAGAGCGTGAATTTCAGTCTCTGCCAATCAAATCACGACACGAAATTGTATATCTACGAAGATGTCTGCTCGGGAGATCCGATAGCCTGCAATGACAACGATGAGACAGGAACATGCCTTGACGGCTCGCGCTCCTATTTGCGTTGCGTGCAGCTTTCCGGAGGACACGGCTATTTTATCGTAGTGGACGGAGCCGGAGAGGACTGCGGCGACTATGAGCTGCGTCTGACCGAATGTCTCCCCGAACGGCCTTGCCAGTCGTGCACACCGCCCGATGCAGACTTGGGAGATGTCACTACAGTCGAATGCGGCGACAGCATCTCAGGGAATCTTGGACACAGCGGCAAATGGGTCGCACAGTTCACAGGTATCATGGGCGCAACATATCACTGGGATTTGTGTCCTTCTGACCCTTGCGCCGGCACGGCGAATATCGGTGGAGATGGTCTCGATGTGGACCTGCTCATTTTCGATGCCGATTGCCAATATCTGGATGGCGTGGATGGTGTGGACACCTGTGAATGGAGGCCGAATGATTGGATATGGACTTGTCCGGCAAACGCCTCCTATTTTGTGATTATTGCTCCCTACCCAGCTTGGTCAGGAGATACACTGACCTGTTCCGGCAACAGCGAACACACTTTCACTCTTGTGTATTACCGCACGGAAGCGCCACCGCCCTCGGGCGAGACTTGCGCCGATGCGATTCCCATAGCGGGTCCGTTGCCGATGTCTGTGGCTGGTCAGACCTGCGAGCATCAGAATGATTACGATTTCGAATGCCCTGTCGCCAGCCTTTCGCCCGATTTGGTGTTTCACTATTGGCCACCTGCAGACCAAAGCGTCAGCCTTGACCTTTGCCAGTCGAACTTCAATACGAAATTGTATGTCTATGCAGACGCTTGTGTCGGCGAACCAATCGCCTGCAACGACAATGACGAGGCAGGAATATGCGATGATATTTTGCGCTCCTATTTGTCCTGCGTGCAGCTCCAGACAGGACATGACTATTTCATCGTCGTGGATGGAGCAGCCGACGAGTGTGGCGATTTCATGCTCACGCTGAGTCCGTGCCCGGGAGAGACCTGCACGGATGCAGGCGAAATCAGCGCTCCACTGCCTGCGACGGTTGATGGAAATACCTGCAACTATACCAATGATTATGATGTCGTTTGCTGGGAAGAAACGGCCAATGATGGAAAGGATGTAGTCTATCGGTACACACCATCTGCGGACGGTTTTCTGACCTTCAGCCTTTGCGAGTCCGATTTCGATACGAAGCTTTATCTGTTTGCCGATTCCTGCGTGGGAGATCCTATCTATTGCAACAACAACGATCCAACGGAGACTTGTGGCGATTTCACCCGCTCTTATCTCCCATGTGTGGAACTCCATTCCGGTCACACCTACTTCATCGTCGTGGACGGAGTGGATGAATGGCAGTGTGGCCGCTATTCTTTGACGATAAGCTCCTGCACGCCCATTCCTGGAGATGTGATTCAGACAGCTTTCGTGATTCCGTCGCTGCCCTGTACGGATTCCGGAACGACCGTGGGATTCTTAGATCAATATGCTGAGGAATGCGGAGGGCGTTCCTATGCACCCGATGTGGTGTATGCTTATGCGCCTCCGACGGATATGGTTGTAGAAGTGGATCTCTGCCATTCGTGTTTCGACACTCGGATCTACATCTATGAAAACTCGCGAAGCAACATGATTGCCTGCGACGATAACGGCTGTTGGCCAAGCTTCCGCTCCTACCTTCCAGAAGTCTATATCTTTGCGGGAAACACCTATTACTTCGTGGTGGACGGCGATTGGGACCAGAAGGGCGCGTATGAACTGACAGTTTTGGAACGCGAGGTCGGTCGCTGTTGCCCGCTCGATGGTTCTTGTCATGATTATGTATCGTCGCGGCAATGCTCCTATCATCTGGGTCGCGGCGCGTGGACAGCGAGCCTCGACTGCGCAACGCAGTGTCCGCCGCCTCCGCCGCCGCCTGCGGATCCCTTGCGCACCTTTGGTTCGCCCGTCGTAGGCGGTTGCGGATATGGAATTACGATGGCGGCCAACTG
Organism: Candidatus Puniceispirillum sp.; assembly: GCA_020724065.1. Lineage (GTDB taxonomy): Bacteria > Electryoneota > RPQS01 > RPQS01 > DYHQ01 > DYHQ01. The sequence goes on from DYHQ01000162.1 coordinate 4,962, forward strand.
CGCCAGTGAGCTCTTCTACAATAACACCTGCTCCGACACGCTCTACAAGATTGATGAGTACGGCCAGTTACTATCGGCCGTAGGTGTCACGTTGAACGGCTGGCCTTCCTGGTTCTCACTGGGGTGTTGGGATGAAGGAAGGCAAATGCTTTGAGCGCAGATAAACACGGGCATCTGTTTGTTAGACCCCGCTTCAGGAGTTTTGACTTTCCGATTTCCGACACAAAAAGGGGGCGATTTTCTTGCCTATGATGTGACGGATGGGACTTTGTGGCAGCAGATGTGGTCTTGCAGCTATCTGGCTCAC
>DYHQ01000163.1 GCA_020724065.1 Candidatus Puniceispirillum sp.
ATTTCCTGAATTTGCTCGGCAATGGCAAAGACTTCGGCCTCGATTTCATCAACTATGCTTATCAAGAGGGGGAAGGGGGCATCGCCGACGCTCTGCGGCTCGCGCAGGTCTTCACAAAGGATGACCCGATGATCGTCATCCTCGGCGACAATATTCTGGAAAAGGACATCACGCCCTTTGTCGAGAATTATCGCAAGCAGAAGGGAGGAGCGAAGATCCTCCTGAAGGAAGTGCCTGACCCGCAGCGATTTGGAGTCGCGGAAATCAAGGATGGAAAGATTGCCGCCATAGAGGAAAAACCCAAGAAACCCAAGTCGAACTTGGCGGTTATCGGCGTCTATATGTATGATGCGCATGTCTTTGACATTATTAAAACGCTGATTCCATCCAACCGCGGAGAGCTCGAAATCACTGATGTGAACAATGCCTATCTGCGTGAAGGCAAGCTGACTCATGGCATTATTGACGGTTGGTGGACGGACGCCGGAACCTTTGGCTCGCTCTATCGTGCGTCGCGTCTGGTTGCAGAAAAAGTCGAACCGAATTTGAGGGAAAATTGGTTTTAGAGAGCTCTGCGAGACGGATTCTTTCAGTAGAAAACGGGCATCTGACATTTCCATAGGGAGGCGCTATGAACGAACGTTTTCCCCAGCTCTTCTGGGGCTTGGTGGTAGTGACGGCAGGGCTCATTGCCGTCGGGTGGTTCACCTATGCTGGCATTCGCGCTGCCAAACGCGGCAATGACATCATTACAGTTACGGGCTCGGCGCGCCGCACGGTGCGCTCCGATTATGTGACTTGGAGCGGCTCCTACTTTGTCAACGAAATGACGATGCAACGCGGCTACGAAGTGCTGACTCGTCATGCCGAGCGCATCCACGATTTTCTCCATTCGCGCCATGTGCCCGACAGCCTGATCAAGTTCTCAGGCATTGGCACGCGTGACATGATCGAGCGTAGGCAGAACATCAAAGGTGAGATCAAAGAGGAGTTCATTGGCTACCAACTCACGCAACATTTCGATGTGCACAGTATCGAGCTGGATTCCATTGACGCTATTGCGCGGGATATTACGCATCTTGCCGCCGAGGGATTGCAGGTGAAGTCCGAAGCGCCGCAGTTCTATTACACGAAGCTCGCCGAGATGCGGGTACAGATGCTGGGTGAGGCTACAATGGATGCACGCTTGCGGGCCGAACGCATCGCCGAAAGTGGTGGCGGCAAGATCGGCACAATCCGCAATGCGCGGATGGGCGTGTTCCAAATCACAGCTCCCAATTCCCGCGAGGTGCGCGACTACGGAATCTACGACACATCCACTATTGAGAAGGATATCACCGCCGTCGTGACCGTCACCTTCGCGGTGCAGTGACATGTGGTGGGCAATGCACCGCGTTCTCATTACCGGTCACAAAGGGATGCTGGGCAGCGAACTCTTTGCTTTCGCGAAAGGCAAAGGACATGAGGTCGTCGGCCTCGACCTGCCGGAGCATGACATCACTCATCGTGAAGAGACCATGGTTTTCGTTCGCTCGCAGAAGCCAGATTTCATCCTTCACGCGGCGGGGATGACTGCCGTTGACCGATGCGAAAGCGAAGTGGAGACGGCCTATCTTGTGAACGCGACGGGGACGCAAAATGTTTGTTTGGCAGCAAGCGAACTCGATGTTCCGCTTCTCTATTTTTCGACCGATTACATTTTCGACGGCGAGAAGCCGCATCCACTGCTCTATGATGAATGGGATGCGGCGAATCCTTTATCGGTCTATGGGAAATCAAAATACGTGGGTGAAGTTTTCGTGCGGGAGCTTTGCCGTCGCCATTTCATCGTTCGCATCTCGTGGCTCTGCGGCAAAAACGGCGCGAATTTCGTGGAGACAATGCTGAAACTCGCGCGTGAGCGCGACCGCGTGCAGGTCGTCAGTGACCAAATCGGCTCGCCGACTTTTGTTGCCGACCTGGTGCCCGAGATTTTTCGCCTGATTGACTCTGGTGCCTTCGGGACTTACCACATTACGAACAATGGCTACTGCTCGTGGTATGACTTCGCGCAGAAGATTTTCGAATTGCAGCAATTGAAAACGCAAATCGAGCCTGTATCCACCGAGCAGTTCGCCCGACCTGCTCCGCGCCCAAGAAATTCGCGCCTCTCGCACAGGCTCTACGACAATGCGATTGGCGACCGGATGCCAAGCTGGGAAGAGGGGCTGAAAAAATACTTGAAAACGAAATTGCACTGATAGAGGAACTGCATGAAACTAATTGATGGCGTCTCTGCTCACGCTCTGCGCCTGATTCCTGACGAGCGCGGCAGGCTGATGGAGATTATGCGCAGCGACTGGCCGTTCTTCAAGAAATTAGGCCAAGTCTACATGACGACGAATTACCCGGGGATCGTCAAGGCATGGCACTATCACAAGAAACAGACGGACCATGTCGCGTGCGTCAAAGGGATGATCAAGCTCGTCCTCTACGACGGGCGCGAGAACAGTCCGACGAAGAACGAAGTCAACGAATTTTTCATCGGGGAGCACAATCCGAAGCTCGTCGTGATTCCGGTGGGTGTCCTTCACGGATGGAAGTGCATCTCGGAAACGGAATCCATCGTCATCAATTGCCCGGACGAAGTGTACAACTACGAGCATCCGGATGAATTCCGCGTCGCCTACGATGATCCGGACATTCCCTACAATTGGGATGTTGTTTTCAGATGAACAAACCCTGCGACAATCTCGTGCAGAAATGACATGCAACAGACCGTCGGCAAACCGTCTAATGCCCTGATAGAAGACCGCACATGGCAGTGGTTCATGGGGGCGGTTTCGCGGTATTTCGGACCGGCGTTCTACGATGAAGCTCATCATCCGGCTCACTCGGATTGGCCGGACATTATCGCTCATCGCTCAAGGCGAACCGTGTGCTTCGAAATCACTTCGCCTTTGCTGCCTCACGATGTGAATGGCGGAAAGAAGAACAACGGCGAGGTGGCCGAGGAGAGCCCTTTCACTCTGCGCCAGCGTGTCCTCGAAGCGACGATTCGTAAGATTCACCGTTATGGCGTGCGTCATTTTTCCCAGCCGATGGCATTGCTCATCACTTTGGCTCATCCCATTGCGCAACGCCTTTCGCGGGGCGACGCAACCATGACCGGCATTGACGACGAACTGCAGGCCGCTCTCGGGCAGGAGTTGCATCAACCTTTCGATGCCATCTACCTCATTGGCCCGGGCCCTCGCGCGTGGCTTCTTTGGCGTCGCACCGGCCCGAAATGGAAACGCGTCTTCCCTGACTTGGATACGAGCGCCAAGGGAAGCAAGAGAAAAGGGGGATTGAATCAATAATGAAAACGACTCATCGAATCATCATTGGTGACGCTCGTCGCATGTCATCTGTCGGTGACGCCTCGGTACACCTCATAGTCACCTCGCCGCCATACTGGCAGCTCAAAGACTATGGAGTTGAAGGTCAGATTGGCTTCGATGATACTTACGAGAGCTATATCAACAATCTGAATCTGGTCTGGCAGGAATGCGCGCGTGTTCTCCATCCAGGATGTCGGCTGTGCATCAATATCGGTGACCAATTTGCACGCTCGGTGTATTATGGCCGCTACAAGGTGATTCCAATTCGCACGGAGATTATCAGATTCTGCGAGGCCACCGGTCTCGATTACATGGGAGCGATTATCTGGCAGAAGGTTACGACCACGAATACGACCGGCGGTGCTACAATCATGGGGTCTTTTCCCTATCCGCGCAACGGCATCTTGAAGCTTGACTACGAGTTCATTCTACTCTTCAAAAAGCTGGGCAATCCGCCGAAAGTATCTGTCAAAACCAAAGAAGCAGCCCGTCTCACCACTGAGGAATGGAACCAGTATTTCACAGGCCATTGGAACTTCCCGGGTGAAAAACAAGAGGGGCACATTGCGAGATTTCCGGTTGAGCTTCCTCATCGCTTGATTCGAATGTTCTCATTTCCTGGAGAGTGGGCGTTCGATCCGTTCACCGGCAGCGGCACCACCAATGTAGCCGCCGCACGGTTGAATCGCCATTCCATCGGAATCGAGGTCAATCCCGAGTTTGCCAACTTCGCCGTCCGGCGGCTTGAGAAGGAGAGATCTCTCCTCTCAAACTTTGAAATCGTAGTCGAAAAGCAGAAGTCCCTTACGAAAAGCGAACTTGACAACCTTAACGCTCATCTTCCGCACCGATTTGTTGACCCTGTTCGCATCGACAAGAAAACGGATCCTCGGAAGCTGCTGTTCGGGAGCAAGATTACGGGGAAAGAATCGAACGGGAGAATCGGTCACCGCGTGGAGCGCGTGGTTTCGCCATGCGAAATTGAATTGGAGGGTGGGCAGATTGTGCGATTGCTCGGGATCTTGCCGCTTAACATACATAGGATTGACGCGGTGGAATATCTAAAGTCCATGTTGAAGGGTCATAGAGTCAACCTGAAATTCGAGAAGGATAAGTATGATGAGAGAGGCCGTCTGCTGGCCTATGTATACCTTGGCAACAAAACTTTTGTGAATGGTCATCTTTTGAAGAGTGGTCTGGTCAAACTTGACACATCCTTTAAGTTGACAAGATCTCCAGCTCTTTGCAGGTTCGTCAGGCCTGGGAGACTATCTCATGCAGATTGAGCTATCTTCAGACCGCATCCGTGCTCTTCTTGACATCGACCCACTTTTTCTTCCTCCCTATACGAGCCAGATCCTGAATTTGGCAAACCAGAATGCACAGGGGACTAGACCGCGAATCGTAGGCCAAATGAGTGAACTGATTCAGGAGTTTACTGGCAGAACCGTCAAAGAATGGGAAGACTGGTATCTGGCGCGACATGGCGATCGCCTTGCGACTGCACGGGAGAAAATCCGGTCCATGGTCGCGAAGATCAAGGAAGCCATCAACTTAATTGATGATCAGATAATTGACACATGGCTTCGTGATCTCGTCATTGTCAAAACATTCGTTGGCCTGCGTTTCCAGGAAGCTATCCTTTCTGAAATAGCGAGCAAGTTCAAGGCTGATTACCGTCTCGCTGTCCCCGACGAGGAATCAAAGGGAATAGACGGTTTTGTTGGCAGAATCCCTGTCACAATCAAACCAGTCACCTACAGAACCAAGAGCCAGCTTCAAGAACAATTACCTTCCGTTATCGTCTACTACGAGAAAGTGAAGAATGATCTTCGCATCGAACTTGATGAGACAGAGTTTTCGACACCATAGATTCCGGGCGGGTCTGGAGCCCAC
>DYHQ01000024.1 GCA_020724065.1 Candidatus Puniceispirillum sp.
CTCTATGAGGCGATTTTCGAAGGTTCCGTGGCCAGATTGCGACCGAAACTCATGACGGTGGGCACTTCCATGATTGGATTGATTCCGATTATGTGGGCGACAGGCACGGGCGCGGATCTGATGAAGCCCATCGCGGCGCCGATGATCGGCGGCTTGCTCACTTCGGCGATTCATGTCCTCATTGTCACTCCGGTCATCTTCGCACTGATGAAGGAGTCACAATTGCGGAAGGGTAGACTAAAGCCCGCCGAGATGCACTTCTGATTTCGTTACCGGCAGATCCCGGAAGACACGGGCTTCCCCTAAGGTCTATGAAGTGCAGACGATCAGGCAAGCTGGAACCAGCGGAAATGATATGAGTTAAATATGATATAAGAGGTCAGCAAATACATCCACGCCGGGCATTGGTAACATGGCTTGCTGATAATGTCATAATTTTCATTCATTTTCACTCGAAGGAGATAGTTCAATACGATGGTAGTTCAAGTCAAGATTCCGGCGGAGGCTGGCAACACTGCAATCAAAGGGGGAAATTGGGTGAGTTGATCGCGATTTTCGTGGAAGGTGGCAGCCGGAAGCGGCGTACTTCTTCCCGGCGAAGGCAAGCACACTGCACTGTTCATTGTCAACTTTGACGAGCCGTCCCAATTGCCGTCATTGGTAGAGCTTTTCTTCACGGGCCTGAATGCGGAGGTGGAGGTCACTCCGGCAATGACGCTTGAAGAGAAGAAGGGATTGGGTGCGATCGAGAAAGAACTCAAACGATGAGGCAACGCGCACTGGCTATGACGGCGCGCGGCGTTCCGGGGTGCACCTATCTCTGCTGCGGAGCATGTGCATGCAACCGGAGGCTCGACTACTACGGAATCTGGTGATGTCCCACGAGTTCCTTCAAAACAAAGCCGGCCCGATTGGGCTGGCTTTTCTCTCTCTCGCTATGGGATTGCTCTTAAGGTCCGAAGTGCATGTTGATGACCCCATTCACATGCAAAGACGGCTCGCTGAATCGGATCGAATCGGCAAACGCGTAATTGGATGTTGAATCTGCATCTATGTGGCAGAGATGACATCTGCGCTCCGTGGGGTGCTCGGAGGAGGCGTGCGGAACCGCATGGCACGATTGACACATGGTCAGTTCACTTCCGACCCAGTTCACGGCGATAGCGGTTGTCCACTCCGTGCATCGGAATGGCAGTAGGTTGCACAAGTCCCATTACCGATGGTTGGCCACCAAGATGGGTAAACGAAGTGGGATAGGGTGGCCGATACGCGATCAGCGACTGATCGCAGGATATCTGCGCGGGCAGCGGCCCGGTGTGAGTGAGCGTATCCACTGCAAGGTGGCATTCCATGCACGCATACCGCTCGTACATTCCATGAGCTCCGAAGCTTCTATTTGGCATGCCGCGGAGAAGTCCATCGTCATTAGCAGGCGGATAGCCGTGACAGGTGGTGCAGGCGAGAGTACCGCCGGGAGCTGTGTGGCAGCGCAGGCAGCGCTTTTCCGAGTTCCAGTATCTGAAATCGTGGATGTAGTTGAAATTGTAGAAATGTGAGCCGCCTGTTCTCCCCTATAAAAAGTAAAAAACATGCCCCGATTCCGAGGGACGTTTGGGAATATCCCGTGCATGAAGATTCACGAACAGCGCGAGGTTTCGTATGGGTCCGCTGCAGCAACTGAACATTCGTTCACTTCGCCACAAAAAAAGAGCTTGTAAGGAATTTTCTTCCACAAGCTCTTGGGGTTGTACGCCCGCCAGGATTCGAAACCGGAACCTACCGATTAACAAGTAGCGATATCATTCAACAATATGCGCATCGTGCGAACGATTGGGAATGGTTTCATCGTCTCTCTTTGGCATAGACAACATGTTGGCGCGCTCGCTTGCGGATAGCAGAGATGAGGGGGTAACGGAGAACATCTTCCGTCGCAAAGATGGTGTCTTCACCTGACGAGAAGCAGTTTTTGTGTCAGATTCCATTCTGCAGTTCTCAGCCGTGCAAGAAACACTCCCGATGGCAGTATGGAACCATCGAAGCGCACCGAATGAGTTCCGGCCAAGGTATATTGATCCGTGATAACCGACACCAGTCTGCCAGTGATATCGTAAACGGCCAACTGAACAATCCCTGATCGCGGCATCTGATAGCGAAGTGTGGTTGATGCGTTGAACGGATTCGGAAAGGCCGCGAGGGAGCAGTTGCCGGGAAGGGAAATGTGCGGAAGATTCTGCGCGGAAACCGGGTCGGGCCCAGTTCGTATCAGGCACCAATCTGATGAAGCTCCTTCCGAAGGAACACCACGTCCACCAAGATAGTACCCACCGTCTGCTGTGACCGCCACAGTCCATAGAACTTGATTGAAGTCGCCGCCGTAGAGCCGGCTCCACAGACTGTCGCCGTTTGCATTGAGGCGCAGGAGCCAGTAGTCTCGATTTCCCGACTCGAAGGACTGGGCTCCCCCACCGATGACCAGTCCTTCGTCCGACAGGATCCTCCCCGCTGCCGCACCATCGTTTCCGTCGCCGCCGTAGGTCCGGCTCCATAGCTCGTTGCCACTGCCGTCGGTGCGAATCACCCACACATCCTATTCATCGGTGCCATCCATGCCCTTCGTGCCGATGATGAAGAATCCGCCGTCGGGAGCCTGTTGAATCGCTCGGCATTCCTCGTCATGTTGATCGCCGAAGATTCGGCTCCATAGACTGTCTCCGGCGGGACTCACGGCTACCAGCCAGACATCCTTGTCCCCGGCACCGTAAGACCGGGCGTCCCCTGCCATGTAGAAGTTGCTATCTGTGCCAATGATAGACGTGAAGCAGCGTTCGTTCGATGGCCCGCCGAAAGTGCGACTCCACAAGCTGTCACCGTTTGGAATGCGCCCCTGGATTTGGACAGGGCTGGGTTGGAGCGCTCTCATGCCCCATCGTACGCACTCCCCCCCCCAAAGTTTTCAACATCCCAACTTATTCTTGGGAAGCACTATATAAAAACGGGCCATGAGCATTTCCTAACCCGTTGTTTTATGTAGCGCGTAGGGGATTCGAACCCCTGTTGCCGGCGTGAGAGACCAGTGTCCTAACCCCTAGACGAACGCGCCAAGCGACCAAATATACAAAATCCATCCGCTCAAATCAATAGCGTCGAACATGCATCTTGGCTAAACTGCGAGCTTGACAATTTGGTGCTGATGCCTTATACTAAGCTCGAAGAACTGGCATTTTTGCTTTCAAACGGACAAGCATGAGCTTCGGTATTTACTTGCATATGCCGTTTTGTCGGCGGCGCTGCCCCTATTGCGATTTCTACAAGAAAGTGCCGCGCACCGGTGAGGTAGAGCGCTTTTCTTTTCTTCTTGGAAAGGAAATTGAACATCATGCTGTGAGCCCATCTTTTGCCGGTCTCGAAGTGACTTCCATTTACTTCGGTGGCGGCACACCATCGTTGCATCCACCCGCGCACATTAGCCATCTCATCGAGACCATTCGCACTCTCTGGCAGGTCATAGACGCTGCTGAGGTTACTCTCGAAGCCAATCCAGGCACTGTCGGTCTCTATGAACTGAAAAAACTCCGCGCATCCGGCGTCAATCGCCTTTCTCTTGGAGTGCAATCGTTTTCGCAGCGGAAACTGCAGCAGCTCTTTCGTGATCACGACATGTTCCAAGGTAGAGAATCCGTGGGGCTTGCACGGGCGGCGGGCTTTGGAAATATCTCCATGGATCTGATTTTCGGCATCCCGCATGAGAGCTTGCAGGAATGGAAAAACGACTTGGAAGAGACTCTCGAACTGAAGCCCAACCATGTTTCTCTTTACAACCTGGAGTATCATGCCGGAACCCCCTTCTATCGTTGGCGCAAAAGCGGAAGGTTGCTGCCGCTGAGTGAAGAGCTTGAGCTTGAAATGTACCTGATGGCGCACGAGATACTATGTGATGCAGGTTTTGAACACTATGAAGTATCGAACTTTGCGCGCTCCGGCTTTCGTTCATGCCACAATATGCTCTACTGGACCGGCGCACCTTACTTGGGTCTTGGCCCCTCAGCCCATTCCTACGATGGGACCCGGACGCGGTTTCAGAATTGGCCGGACCTATCCTCCTGGGGGTCCGCTGTAGATTTCCGACAAGAGCCGATTTCTGAAATTGAGCATCTTGCCGATACTCAAATAGGGCTTGAATGGCTCGCGCTTCTGCTGCGATTAGCCGATGGCGTATCCTACCGTGAGGCGGAGGAAAAGGTCGGCCCCGCGCGAGCTTCGGCTTTGTGGCAGGTGGCCACGGAGATTCCGACGGAGCTAATGGATGTCCAGAGTGAGCATTTGGCAATCCTGCCGCGGGGATGGTTCTGTATGAATGACATTGTCTTGAAATTGTATAAAGCATTGGATATGGCGCTTCCACAGGAACATCGCCTTGTTTGCAGAGGTTAAAAATTTGAGGGCTCTTGATTGGGTGCCAAAGTAAGCCGATTCTTCGATGAACTCTATCTTGCTTGACGGAGCCATGGGAACAGAACTGGCCAGGCGCGGCCTGCGCACGTTGCTGCCCCTGTGGTCTGCCCATGCGCTCATTAAGGCCCCAGACCTTGTCCGTCAAATTCATGCGGAATATGTGGATGCGGGCGCCGAGGTCGTAACGGCCAACACCTTCCGCACGGCTGGCTATACTCTGGCAAAGGCCGGCCTGGAACTCAACGCAGAGGAGTTGACGGAGCGAGCGGTCCAACTTGCCCGAGAGGCGGCTGATTCGGCACATTCAGACAGACCTGTCCGCGTTGCCGGCTCATTGGCGCCTCTCGAAGACTGCTACCGGCCTGACCTCACCCCGGCAAATGATATTCTGCATCAGGAGCATCGGCGACAGGCGCGGCTCTTGGCGAATGCCCAAGTGGACTTCATCCTTGTTGAAACCCAGAACAACATCCGGGAGGCGTGCATCGCAGCCGAGATGGCGCTTTCTCAGGGACGATCTGTCTGGGTGTCTCTCATACCGAGGGACGGCCAAACCCTTTTTTCGGGTGAGCCACTCCGAGAGGCAGTGCGCGCAATTGCGCGGCTGGAACCCGAGGCGATCCTGGTCAATTGTTGCCTACCTTCCGTGGCTTGTGAAGCTGTGCGGATTGTCCACGAGGAGTGGGCAGGAGCAAGGGGGGCTTATCCGAATTTTGGAATACCGGAAAATGAATCGGACAGCGACTTTAGCGACTCGCTATCGCCTGCTAAGTTCGCAGAGTGGGGTGCGCAACTCTTGGAAAGCGGTGTTCACATTATCGGCGGTTGTTGTGGAACTCAACCGGCGCACATCGCCGCACTTTCTAAGACTATGCGTAAAACCCCGCTAAATATATGAGCGTCTCCGAGGTTTCTGAAAAAAAATCTCGCGCCCACTCTCTTTTTCCCTTGACATTTCGCTAGAAGTTCACGACATTTCGTCAAGGTTTTTGGGCGCGAGCCGACAGGTTTCTTCTTCTTTCTGCGACCTCGAGAGAAAAGTGCATGGAGACTGCTATACCGCTTTCTAAGACAGATGTCGCAACAAACAGCGGGACTCGCAAGACCGTCCATGAAGAGGCCGTGCAGGTCGAAATCCTCGGTCCGGGGAATGCTGTCTCAAGAATGACGGCACAAGTGTTGGATGCCGCGATGCGCGACTTGGGATTGGTACCTGAGCAAGACATCCGTTTGGATTTTGTTCGCGACGCGCTGAAAATCGCGGCGAGCGGCGTCTATTGGACTCCGGCGGTGCGTGTGAATGGGGCGCTGAAATGCACCGGACGAGTTCCATCTTTCAAGGAAGTCCGAAACTGGTTACAGCAATTCGCTCAAAAACCTCCGGCAGACTCTCTCCATCCTACCGAGCCCAATTGGGAAGGAGCGTGAGCAGGTTTCGGTTCTGCGGAGAGGTAGGCCGCACCGCAGCTTGGAGCCATTTCACTTTCGGATTCACTTTGCATTGGTTCGCATCCATCTTCCGTTCTTAGAGGGGAGACCGCCATGAGGCGGATTTTTTTGTGTGAGCGACATTTCTTGAGCCCCTGCGTGGCTCTCCTTCTGATTAGCCTTTCGCTTCTCCTGCTCACTTGCAGCCCGATATTGAAGCGCAACACGCCGGAGGTCCCTGGGCCGAAGTCCCCCAGTGTTGAGGATATTTTCGTGGAATTTGATCCTCCATCGGGAGTCGTGGCATGGGGCGAGACCTTGGCTGTTCAAATTGAAGCCGGTTTAACAAGCGGCCAGAAATATCCGGTCTATGTGAGGGCATCGCAAGGTCCGCCCGGGTTTTCAGTTTGGTTGGACTCTCCGATACTCGCGCCCGACCAAAATGGCAAGCTCATCCTATCGCCTGCTCTTGGAGAAGCCGAACTTGGGCACACGGAAATCCATCTTGAAGCGGGTGCCTTTGGCATGAGGGAACCGCGCGAGTTTCGCTATTCTGTTGAAATTGTTCGTCAGTCTGGTCAATTTGTCGAAATACTGACGGGGCTCGTCAATCAAGACTGCCGCGCGGTGTGCGGTCGAATCACGAGCTCAGCCGGTGAGTATCGTGTGGATTTTTATGATGTGATGCCTGAACAAGGACAATCGTGCGATGACGCCAAATCACTGCCCATCACTCAGCGCATCAATCGCTCGCCCTATGCAACCACCGAGGAAGGTTTTGGCTTTGGGCGAACCTGTCGGGTTGCTCTGGTCGTTTCGCCGGGTGGCGACTACAAATTGGTTAATCTACGCATGCCGGGAGCGAAAGTTGGTCGGGGAGAAGTACTCGCAAGACTGCGAAACATCCAAGACCTCTTGCTTTCGAGAGATAACACCGTGGCCTTGGTCGTGTCCGGCGGCTCGCTTGTGCCCTATGATGTTCTGACTGGCCAGGTTCTCGGGGATGCATGTCGAGGTGCAGGATCCTTCGCGGGTGCGACGCTAACGGATGGCAAGATGCTCACCGCGACGGGTGACCGTCTTTGCACTTGGGTGATTCAATAGTGTCCGCCCTCGCCTTCTATTTTTCCATTTTCTGCTGGTAATCTCTTCTTTTGTCTCTTTCGCAATAGTCGAAAATCTGCCCGACCCTTCTATAGGGTTGATTGCCTCTCTCGCGAGACGAAAGAAAGGTGCGAGCTCAGAGCAAGGGGACTTTTCTGGCGGCAATTGTCTTTTTGTTCTTGACAATGAGTCGAATTATCCGTATAATAGGATATTAAAAGGCAGTTTTAGTCTCTTTTTGGAGGACGATGTGAAGATACTTCCTCGACTTTCTTTTCTGCCCATCTTTCTCTTCGTGATCCCTGCAGCATTGGCGGATTCATATCCACTCGGAGTGGAAGCTTTCGGCGGATGGGATATGCCGCTTGTTCAGCAGGACATCGGTAGCGGCGCGATGTATGGAGTCGCGGTGCGCGGGCATATCATTGCTTTCCTGCATGGACAGCTTGTTTTCCGTGCATCGGCGCAAGGAGACCAGGATGAAACGGTCACGCCGATTGGGCAGTCGTCTCTGGTGGCGACACTCGAAGGAGGCTCGCTGACCGGTTTTGGGGCCAATATCCTTCTGGCGGGCAAGAAGCCGACGATGGTCTGGCCTTATGGCTTTGTCGGGATCTCCACGAACAAGTTCGCTCCGGGCGAGCGTGACTCGGAAACCTTTTTTGGAACCTCGTGGGGATGTGGATTGTCGGTCAGTCTCTATCGAAATTTGATTTACGCCGATGTGAGCACGAGTCTCCTGGTGATGCCCATTGAAAACAACTCGGCCTCACGCAAGAATTGGCAGACCAGCATCGGCCTTATGTATTTCTTTCAAATTCCCATGAAGTAGGAGATAATCGTCATGAGAAAATGGCTCAAATATGTCTTTCCATTTGTCGCCCTGGCATTTCTGAGTTGGGGTCTCAGTGGATGTTTGGTTTCTGGGGTTTTCACCCTCGATTATGCCTTCGACCATGACATCAGCACATCAGACAGTCCCTCGCTTGATGCTTGGGACAAAGTCTTCGTGGATCTGAACGATGTTGACACCTACAAGGATCACAAAGACAACCTCAAGGGCATCGAAAGCGTTTGCATCATCATGGATGTCAAGAACAATCTGAATCAGAGCGTCTCTGGGGAGATTTGGATCGCCTATGACGACTGCAACAGCAAGAGCGAGGTCATGCAGAAAGGGACGCGCATCTTCTCGGGGATTGCATTGAGTCCGAATCAAGAGCGGCATTTCGAATGCGGCGATATTCAGGACATCTTGGAGAATCTGAACGCATTTGAGGCGGCGGTCAAGGCCGGTCAATTCTGGGTCTACGGTTTCGGCAATGAGCAGACTTACGATGTGACTTTTTCTCATATCGTTCTTTTAGTGGTCCTTGCTGTAGGTTTGTAATCCCGCGGATTCCCCTGAAATGATGCCAGGCTGAGTGGTTGTTTCCACCCAGCCTTTTCTTGTCGTAGCGCCCACCTTGGTGGGCTCCGAACACACTTCGCCGCAGCACCCACCTTATGGCGATTCTGCTATATTCATTGTCAAGGGGAAGTCGGGGAATGCCGAAGTCGGGCGTTCTGCTATTCGGGGTCGGAGCCCGCAAGTTTCCTATTCGGCGATGGGGAAGGTACCCTCATCCTCAAAAGTAAGCTGCTATTCAAGGGGCTAAAGTCCCTTGTTAACCCGATTGTGAACAAGGGGTTTCAACCCCTTGTGTAATGTCATAATACCAACTTAATTTCGGGAATGACTAGTGCCGGCGAACAAAAGGTTGGAGCGCATCGACGATTCCCCACGCCGAGCCGTGCGTCCTCGCGCCGCCGGAATCGGATTCGAGCGTACCTTCTGTAGTGTGGCACTAGATTTGGCAATTCGTTCCTGCAAAAAGCGCGACCGGAACTCGGGGGTAGTGATGAGAAAGTGTGAGGATAGCGGATTAGGAAAGCCCGGTTTCCTGGTCGGACTGGGAGCCACTCGGATAATAGGACGGAGAGAAGTCGCCCGTGCGGCGGAAATCACTCATAGTTCGAGCGAATGCCGCGCGGAGAAAATTGTCGAGCCATCGGTGAACATCGTTTCGCTGAATGGCTCGACGCAGGCGACGCATCCGTTGGCGCTTTTCGCTTGGGTCCATCGTGAAGGCGACATGAATGGCCTTGGCGATTCCCTTAATATCGAAGGGATTGACGATTAAGGCGTCGCGATGCAACTGGGCTGCCGCACCGGCAAATTCGCTGAGAATCAGCACCCCATCGCTATGAACCCTGCATGCACAATATTCTTTGGCGATAAGATTCATCCCGTCTTTGAAGGGCGTAACCAAAGCGATATCCGCCATACGGTAATAGGCCACGAGCTCTGGCGCTGCCAACGGACGGAACATGTAATGAACGGGCGTCCAACCCGGCTGCGTGAAGCGCCCATTCACCTGCCCCACGACTCGTTCGATCTCCTCTTTCAGGCTCTGATACCGGCTAATCTCCATGCGGCTGGGCACGACTACCTGAAACAGAGTAATCCGACGCCGAAGCTCCGGATGGTCGGTCAATGCTTCCCCAAAAGCCATGATGCGTTGCGGAATTCCCTTCGTGTGATCCAGCCGGTCAATCCCCAGAATCAATTGGCAATGATTCAACGACCGGCTTATCTGGTCGGCGAAAACATCCGTGGTCCCACTTGCCGCGCGCTTTGCGAATCCTCGGAAATCAACGCTTATCGGGAAGGTTCCGACGCGCAGTTCGCGGTCGGCAGTTCGCAGAGTGAAAATGGAGCCCGCGCCTTGAATGCGGGTTTGGGGGACAAGCAATCGAACGCACCGCAAGAAATTCGTGGTGTCTCGCACGGTCTGGAATCCCAGAAGATCGTACTGCAGTAGGCCCTCAAGAAGTTCTCTTCGCCAGGGGACTTTGAGAAATCCATCCACGGGTGGAAAAGGAATATGCAGGAAGAATCCGAGGCGTTGATTCATCCCCAACGACCGCAATTCGCGTCCCACAAGCAATAGGTGGTAATCGTGAATCCAGATATAGTCTTCAGGCGATGCCAGGCGAGCCACGGTTTCCGCGAATTTCCGATTCACGCACTCATAGCTTGGCCAATAGGAGGGATCAAAATTGCACAACAGAATGAAGTCATGAAACAGAAACCAGAGAATCTCATTGGAAAATCCTCTATAGAATCCGTCAATGTCGTCCTGGGTGAGCCCGACGGTGTGAAGTGTATATCCTGATTCAATGTTTCCCTTTGCCACTAATTCGCTGAGTCCTTCAGGTTCGCTGGATGTTCCAAGCCAACCGACCCAGATTCCCCCTCGGTCGCGCAAGACGGGACTCAGCGCAGTCACTAAGCCACCGGAACCCGGCACCAAACGCGGGTGCCCTGCTGCGTCCGCGTCGAGTGCAACGGGCAAACGATTTGAGACTACGATGAGGCGTCCCTCTTGCTGTGCTTCAGGTGCGTCTTGTATCAAGAGCCTACCATTGTTTGCCAAAAGCTAAGAAATCGAACCACTTCGTTGCAGTCTTCAAGAAATCCCGTGGCCATGGTCTTGGACTTCTTGCCTCCGACCTTTATCCCAATCCCTGTCGAACGCACAACTTGAAAAGCATCCTCATCCGTTTCATCATCGCCCACATAAACGGGGAGTGTTCCCGACGGCATTTTCTCCAACCTTTCACGAAACGCAGTTCCTTTGTTGCGGTCATAGGCTCGTAGCTCGATTCCTCCGGCGAATTCCTTTAATAGTAAATCATGTTGCTGGCCTACATGTTGCCACGCTGTTTTTACCTCCTCGTAGCTCTCCGGAGGATGCACAACTCCTCTTGAGTGCAACGCGATGCTGCCTGCCTTCAGCTCCACGAAAGATTCGTAGCCTTGTTCAATGGCTCGCGCATTGGCCGTTTCTAAGCCGTGTTGTTGCCTTTGAGTGGGTGCGGAGGCATGGAACTTGCCGTCGAGCTCTCGTTCTTCATATCCATGAGCTCCGATGATATGGATAGGTAGATTGCCGAGTAGTTGGGCAATTTCGGATACCGGTCGTCCGGAGATGACGAATAGACTGGTGGTGCGACTATTCTGAATCGCCTGCAAAGTGGATAGGACATCGGGTAGGGGGCGGGCCTCCATCCGGGCTTTGCGGAAGGGAGGCAAAGTCCCGTCATAGTCGAGGCCCAATAATCGGTACGGCGCTGCACGCACCCGTTGCCAAAAGTTGGGAATTCCGCGGACAATTACGGGGATTGAGCGG
This sequence comes from Candidatus Puniceispirillum sp., assembly GCA_020724065.1. Taxonomy (GTDB): domain Bacteria; phylum Electryoneota; class RPQS01; order RPQS01; family DYHQ01; genus DYHQ01. The sequence goes on from DYHQ01000024.1 coordinate 11,220, forward strand.
TCAGCGTGGTTCATTCTTGCGTTGACCAATCCCCTCTTCGAGAGTCGTCCACGCAATTAAGGCGCATTTGACGCGTACGGGAAGGTGCGCGACGCCCGCGAGGGCCTGCAAATCCCCCATATCCACTTCGTCGCGGTGTGCCCCGCCGTCGCGCAGGAAATTCCGAAAGCGGTCTATCCATTTCTGTATCTCGGCAACGCTTTTTCCCGTCACCAATTCGGTCATCATCGAGGCCGAGGCCATCGAGATGGCGCATCCCCTTCCGCTGAATCGAATCTCTCTGAGGACATCTCCCTCCAAATTCAGGTCAATCAAGAACTCATCGCCGCATAGGGGATTCTTGCCCTCGATCCGCACGGATGGATTGGGCAATGCTCCAAAATGGCGCGGGTAGCGGTAGTGGTCGAGGAGGATTTCGCCATAGAGTTCATCGCGCATAAGCGAACACCTCTTTCGCTCGGCGGATGCCTTCCATGAGCTGGTCAATTTCTTCGGGCAAATTGTAGAGATAGAAACTCGCGCGCGCTGTGGCGGGTACACCCAGCCATCGCATCAGGGGTTGAGCGCAGTGGTGCCCGGCGCGAACGGCAATCCCATCCCGGTCGAGCAAAGTCGCAAGGTCGTGCGGATGGACGCCTTCCACATTGAAAGAAATGAGCGCGCCCCGCCCATCCTGCGGGCCAAAGATCTTCACCCCATCCTCGGCCAGAAGTTGGTTCATTGCATAATTCACCAGTTGCCGGTCATGCTCTTGTAGCCAATCCATCCCGACATGATTCAGATAATCCACGGCCGCTCCCATACTCACGGCTTCGGCAATCGGCGGTGTCCCCGGCTCGAATTTGTAGGGGAGTTCATTCCAAGTGGCATGATCCAGCCAGACTTCACGAATCATCTCGCCCCCCGTCATGAAGGGATCCATCTCATCGAGTAATTCCTCGCGTCCCCAAAGCGCGCCGACGCCTGTCGGCCCGCACATCTTGTGCGCCGAAAAAGCGTAAAAATCGCAGCCGATGTCAGCGACGTTGACGGGTATGTGAGGGACCGCTTGAGCGCCGTCCACGAGCATCTTTGCTCCAATGGCATGGGCTCGTCGCGCAATCTCCTTGACCGGATTGATGGTGCCCAGGACATTGGAAACATGCGTGAGAGCGACGATTTTCACAGGAGGCTGCAGAAGATCACTTGCGGCGCTCATGTCCAAAGTTCCTTCCGGCGTCATCGGCCAGAAGCGCAGGTTAGCACCCATGGTGGTGGCGACAATCTGCCAAGGGACAAGATTGGCATGATGCTCCATTGGAGTCAGCACGACCGCGTCACCGGGCTTCAGAAACTTGCGAGCATAGCCGTACGCGACAAGGTTGATGGATTCTGTCGTGCCCCGCGTGAAAACGACGGTTTTTTCGGATGGCGCGCCGATGAAAGCCGCCACCTTCCGTCGGGCTGCTTCGTAGCGGTCTGTCGCTTGTTCACCCAGGGTGTGAATGCCGCGATGAACATTCGCGTTGTGCGATTGGCAGAAAAAACAATAGGCGGCGAGAACTTGCGACGGCCGCTGCGAAGTCGCGGCGTTGTCCAAATAGACGAGCGGCTTGCCGTGCACGGTTGTTTTCAGAATCGGAAAATCTTCGCGCAGCTTCTCCACTGTTGACAGGACCCGATTTGCTTTGATAGTGGTTTCCATGAGACTCATACGAGATTATTGCCAATGGTTTGTTGCACAGCATTGCGCCATCTTGCGGCGATATCGTCCAGTGGAACACGCCGAATGACTTCCTCTGCAAAACCCTCGGCGACCATGGCGAGGGCCTGAACGCGGCTGAGACCACGCGTCATGAGGTAGAAGAGCATATTGACATCCACCGTTCCCACCGTGGCTCCGTGTGAGCAACGGACATCGTCGGCCAGGATCTCCAGACGCGGGATCGCCTCGGCATGGGCCGTGGGACTCAAGGTCAAATTCCGGGACGCTTGGTAGGCGTCCGTGCGCTGAGCCGCCTTCTCAACGCGAATTATTCCTTGATATACGGAGCGCGACTTTCCCGACAAAAGCGATTTGAAGATCAAATCACTCTTCGCACGAGGACAGGCATGGTTTTGCACGGTGCGGTGCTCGGCGGTTCGCTCTCCGGTTCCGCAAAAAAGGCCATAGGTGCTGCTCTCTGCCCCTGCACCCTGCAGGTCAATCGTCATCTTTGCCGCATGCCAGACCGAACCCGTCGTGAAAATTCCCCAATCCAAATGGGCATCCTCAGCCAGTCGTGCACGGGCACGATAGTACAGAGGAGAATTGGCACTGACGCCATCTTCATGGAGAAATTGCAGACTTGCGCCGCCCTCCAGCATGATTTCGATTCGCCCAATCACCGGTAGCGAACCATTCGCCTCACTTTCCCAGCGATGATAGACCACGGTGTCAGCCCCGCTCTCGACATGGAGCACAATGGTTGGGGCTGCCGGACCGGAGACTCGCTGGACAATCCGAATCGCGCCGTCGCGCAGGTTTCCGGGAATTTGATAGGCAACAACAGGATTGCCCACAGCACGATGCAGGAAGAGGAATTTTGAATCTGCATCTTCCTCCTGAATCGAAAGGAGCCGGGAAAGTCGTGCGGTGTCTATGGCTGGCAGCGCGACACTGGATTTAACTTGTGATTGCACACCGGATTTGCGATGTTCCTGTTGGGCTACCTGCTCGAATTGCTCCCAGGGGAATGCAGTGGGATCCAGATGACGCCAATCTTCCTGTTGCCGACCGGGGATGGCGGTCTGCTGAGCGATTTCGAGTGCCGAAGCACGCGGCATCCTCTTCAACGCGGGCGCTTGACTATCCAACTGAGCCCTCCATCTGCAATTGAATCAAGCGATTCATTTCGAGGGCGTACTCCATCGGCAGTTCCTTCACCACGGGTTCGATGAATCCTCGCACAATTAGAGCAGTCGCTTCAGCTTCCGAGAGTCCCCGTGACATCAGATAGAAGAGCTGTTCATCGCCGATTTTTGAAACCGTCGCTTCATGTCCCAGTGAGACTTTCTCTTCCTTGACATCCATATAGGGATAGGTATCGCTGCGCGACATCTCATCCATGAGAAGCGCATCACATCGTACGCTCGATTTCGCACCCACCGCACCGTTCAGGATTTTGAGAAGTCCACGATAGCTTGTGCGCCCGCCTCCGCGCGATATGGATTTTGAAACCACCACGGAAGTCGTGTACGGCGCGACATGAATCGCCTTCGAGCCGGCTTCAATGTGCTGCCCCGAACCCGCGTAAGCAGCGCTAAGAATGTCCGCGCGAGCTCCTTTGCCTTTCAGAATGACGGACGGATATTTCATGGTCATCTTGGAACCCATATTGCAGTCCACCCATTCGACAATCGCATCCTCCTCGGCCACCGCTCGCTTCGTCACCAGATTATAGACATTGCGAGACCAGTTTTGAATCGTCGTATAGCGCAACCGCGCACCCCTCTTTGCAATGCACTCCACGACCGCCGCATGAAGGCTGTCGGAACTATAGACGGGCGCTGTGCACCCTTCGACATAGTGAACATTGGAGCCTTCGTCCGCGATAATCAGCGTGCGCTCGAATTGGCCCATGTTCTGCGCGTTGATGCGGAAATACGCTTGCAGCGGAATCGTTACATGCACCCCGGGAGGAATGTATATGAAGCTGCCGCCCGACCAAACCGCGCTGTTCAGAGCGGCAAGCTTATTGTCGGATGGCGGAACGACTGATGCAAAATGCTTTCGGAAGATGTCCGGATGATCACGCAGCCCTGTGTCGGTATCCAGAAAGACAACTCCAATCTCTTCCCACTGCTTCTGCAGCGAGTGATAGACCATTTCCGATTCATATTGCGCACCGACGCCCGCCAGGAATTTCTTCTCCGCTTCAGGGATGCCCAATTTGTCGAAGGTGTTTTTGATTTCCTCTGGCACATCATCCCAATCGTGTTGCGGTCGGTCTGTCGGTCGGACATAATAATGGATGTCATCAAAGTCCACACCGGAAAGGTCTGCGCCCCAGGTGGGCATGGATTTCTTGAGAAAAATATCCAGGGACTTCAGACGGAAGTCGCGCATCCAGCTCGGTTCATTCTTATATTCCGAAATCTCTTCCACGACATGCTTCGACAGCCCCTTGTCCATTTTAACAAGATATTTCTCGGGCTGGTGAAAGCCATAGCGTTCGTAGTTGCCAATATCCAAGTCAACAGCTCTATTTGACATTGAAAGGTCTTCCTTGTTCTTATCGCTCGCCGAAGCGAGTCCCCAGATCCACCTGGAACTGGGTCAGGCTTGCCTAATGCAAGATGGTACGGGGCTTTGTCGGTCGCCCTGATAGAATGTCAGGAAGTGAACGCCGCCTCTTTGACCCAATCATACCCCTGCGCTTCGAGTTCAAGTGCGATGTCCTTCTCGCCGCTTAGGACGACGCGTCCTTCAATGAGAACATGCACGCGGTCGGGGATGATGTAGTTCAACAGGCGTTGGTAATGTGTAATGAGTAGCATACCCATGTGGGGGCCGCGCAGGTCATTGACTCCGCGTGAGACAATTTTCAGTGCGTCAATATCCAGACCCGAATCCGTTTCATCCAGGATGGCCATCTCCGGTTTGAGCATGCCCATTTGCAGAATCTCATGCCGCTTTTTCTCTCCACCCGAGAATCCTTCGTTCAAGTAGCGCTGCGAAAAGGTGGGCTCGATTTCGAGGACTTCCATTTGCTGCTTCAGAGTGTTTTGAAACTCCGAAAAGCTGCCGGTTGTCCCAAAGCGGGCGGCTTGCGCCATGCGCAAGAAGTTCGTCACGGACACCCCGTAGATTTCGGCCGGATACTGGAAAGCCAAAAAGAGCCCGCGGCGAGCTCGCTCGTCAGCCCCCATCCCAATCAGGCTCTCGCCTTTCCAACGAATATCCCCATCCGTTATCTGGTAACCCGGGTGCCCCATCAAGGTATTGGCCAAAGTGGACTTGCCCGAGCCGTTCGGCCCCATCAACGCATGGACTTCACCCTTGGGCACCGAGAGATCCACCCCCTTGAGAATCTCGTTTCCTTCGACGGAAACATGCAGATTGACAATGTCTAATGTATCCAAGTCTCTTTCCTTATGCTTGTTCGCGTCCGCTGAAGCAGTTACTCTTTTCACTCGTTCGGCACGGATACAGGTTGTGCCAGATGATTCGCGCCTGCTAAGTCGGTCATATCGGGTGTGGCGCTCGCGCCAAGCCTGGACGCGGCTTTCACCAGGTCCGCCAGCGTGTAGCTCGCCAGGTAGCTGCGCAAGTTGTCCTCGGCACCGGTCCAAAGACCTCGAATGGCGCACCCCTTAGTCAGACAGCAGAATTCCTCGGAGGAGGTGCACGAAGTCGAGCGGATTCTGCCCTCGAAAACCTCGATGACCTCGAGAAGATTGATCTGTGCAGGATTTCGGCTGAGCATGACGCCGCCACCCTTGCCGCGTTGCGTGCGCAAGTAGCCGTAGGCCGCAAGCTGAGCGACAATCTTCGTCAAAAACACCCGCGGAACATGCAGACGCTCCGCGAGCGTGCGTGTGATGACACCCTGTCCTTGCCAGTTCGACCCAATGTCCAAGAGGACACGGATTGCGTAGTCAGTCTGCATGGAGAGAATCATGATGAACCTCGGGACAATTTCTGTGAATTCAACCTAATCTCAATAAAAATGTTATGCAATGCCGAATCGCGGACAACCGCTTGGGTACACGGTGCCGCCACTCAGCCAATCATAATACGATAATTGGAGTAAAAAGTTCCAAATATAGGACTCTGGACAGTCTTGCAACTCTGCGGGGTCAGCACACTTGACAAAGCCCATTGCTTTAGCTATATTTGTATGGCTACTGTAGGGGTGGCCCGCCTGCTTCTGGCAAGCGGCCTGAGACAATACCCTCGGAACCTGATCTGGATAATACCAGCGGAGGAAACAGTGGCGGACAAGCGTGATTTTCTTGACCGTCATTCGGTTTCCGGGCGACGGTTTTTTGTTGAATCTAATTCAGGAGGAAATAATGATTCGGTATAACCTTGTTGCCTCTCTTCTGAGTTGCATTATTGCAGCTTCATCGGAAGCGGCTATTCTGCAAGGAAGGACGACGGACTACTCCAACGGAAAACCCATCGCGGGAGTCGTCATAACCATCAAAGAGGCGGATAGGACTGTTCAAACAGACCAGGAGGGCAAGTTCCGTGTCGAAGGGATTCCCGCTGGAAGGTATGTTATGCAGGCGGCGAAGAGCGGTTATTCGCTCGCGATCCGCGAAATTGTGCTATCCGAGAGCGATGTCTTCGATTGGGAAATCGAACTTCATCTCAGTTCGAAGGAGGCCCTGAGCCCTGAAAGGCTCTCTGAGCAGCCCCGCTACTTCATGCCCGAAGTGACGGTCGCCACCACCCGCGCCCAGCGGGAGACACCGGTCTCTTTCTCGAACCTCGACCGCCACGATGTGGATGTGCGATACAATGTCCAGGACATTCCGGTGTTGTTGACCGAAATGCCCGGAATCAACGCTTACTCGGACAACGCGAATGGCATCGGCTATTCATATTTGAAGCTGCGAGGCTTTTCTCAGAATCGCGTGGCGGTCATGCTGAACAATACGCCGCTAAACGATGCGGAGTCTCATGAGGTTTTCTGGATTGACCTCCCTGATTTTCTGAGCGATGTTCAGGACATTCAAGTCCAGCGCGGTGTGGGGAGTTCATTGTACGGTGCAGCCGCTCTGGGCGGTTCCATCAATTTGATAACCCGAGTTCCGGGCGTGACCGAGGGACCGGGAATCCGGGTTTCAAGCAGCTACGGCAGCTTCAACACGCGCAAGGCGTCGCTTGCTGTGAGCTCTGGCCGCATCGCTGGAAAGTATGGCCTTTCGGGACGCTTGACGCGCATTCATTCCGATGGCTACCGTTTCGGAAGCTGGACGAATCTCTGGAGCTACTACATTTCCGCGGCCCGCTTTTCAGAACGCCACACAACCCATATCAATTTTTACGGAGGGCCCGAAGAGACGCATTTGGCCTATTGCGGCATTCCCAAGGAGGCGGTGGACGGCAGAGTCACAGGCGACAAGGACCATGATCGGCGACTGAATCCCTTGACCTATGAAGACGAGATAGACCATTTCTTCCAGCCGCACTTTGAGCTTCATGACGAGTGGAAGCTCACCGACAAACTTGAGCTCTTCAACACCTTCTATCTGTTCAAAGGGGACGGCTATTATGACCAGTATCGAATGGGCAAGAAGCTCGAAGAGTATTTCTATGAACCGGACCAAGGGACTGTTGAGGTGACCACAGATACCGTCTTTGAATCCGACTATTATGTAGATGAAAATGATGATGGCTTGCCCGATCCCGATACTCTGGACAATGGCCAAATCGTCTATCATGTGAAGCGCTTTGACCTTTTGCGCCGACGCAATGTCAGTGAAACCGATTGGGGTTGGATTCCTCGCTTGGCGTGGGATTATGGGAGAGGCGAATTGGTTTTTGGGGGAGAATTCCGTCTGCATGATGCGCGGCATGAAGGCTTCGTGCGCTGGGGCAATCCGTTGCCACAAGGCATTGGCCCTGATTATCATTATTACGATTACCAAGTGCACAAGCGAAGTTTCGCTGGATATGTACACCTTTTCCATGAAGTGATGCCGCGGCTGCGTGCGATGGTGGATTTGCAGATGCAGTCCCAGAGCTACCAGATGAATGACGATAGACTCTTCGGTGTCGAAGTGAATAAGAACTACTCGGCCTTCACGCCGCGCTTCGGTTTGAACTATTTGCTTTTGCGTCCCGATGCGCTCTCGGGCATGCCGGCCGCAAGCATCTATGGGAACTTCTCCATGGCACAGCGCGAACCCGCCTTCAAGGACATCTATGACCCTCAAGACTACTGGTCAATGCCTATCACTGTGCCCAATCGTTTTGAGTCTCGGACGGGCGGCTATCGCTATGTCGGCGAATCGTTGAAACCGGAGAAGTTGACAAACTTTGAAATCGGAACCGCATGGGAATGGAAACGATTCGGATTGGGTGTGAATGCTTACTATATGTCGCTCAAAGATGAAATCATCCCCTATGGAGGCCAATTGGACGACAACGGGGTGCCGTTATCGGGCAACGCCGAAGAAACCCTTCACCAAGGAATCGAGTTCGTCACAGCCTGTCGGCCCATCGAGGCCTTAACCATCAGCGGAAACCTAACGCTCACGGATCATCATTTTGTTCATTACAAAGAATGGGATTGGAACGCATGGGATTTCGTCAGTCGTGACGGCAATCGCCTTGCCGGGGATCCGTCCTATCTCCGGAATCTGCGCATTGAGTGGAGGCCGAAAGCCTTCCTGCTGGCGCTCTCTCTGCGCGCGGTAGGCAAGCAATATGTGGACAACAGCGAAACGGATAGCACAGCGGTTCCCGGCTATGAGGTCGTGAATTTCGACGCGGCGTACCGGTTTGAAAAAGTGGCGGGTCTTCGGGGAATTGAAATGCGCTTGCGCGTGAATAATCTTCTGAACAGCGAGTATGAGACAAGCGGATACATTGATTCCGATGACGGATTGCCGCGCTATTTCGTCGCGCCGCCGATATACTATCTCGTCAGCCTGTCACTCGATATTTAGCGCAGCCAATTGAAGAGAAACGAACTTGCGTTTTCATTGGATTGATTTGGCGATTCCGGCTCTCTATGTAGTCGGAACCTTGGTTGTTGGTCTCATTCGCGGGCGCGTGCCAAGACGCAGTACCGATGAATTCCTGCTCATGGGACGCCGTCTGACGCTTCCCGCTTTCGTCGCAACGCTCGTGGGAACTTGGTACGGCGGCATTTTTGGCATCAGCGAATACGCATGGCGCTTCGGGCTCTCCAACTGGTTTGTCTTTGGCGTGCCCTACTATCTGCATGCGGCCATCTTTGCTGTCTTTCTTGCTCGCCGCGCGCGTCAAACACGTCTCTACAGTATCCCCGACCAACTTGAGGCGAGCTATGGCAGGGGAGTAGCTCGCCTCGGCGCGCTGGTTGTCTTTGTTATGACGATGCCTGCCGCTTATTTGGTGATGCTGGGGACTCTCGGCCGCTGGATTACGGGATGGAGTTATCCCGCGGCCTTGGTAGCAGGCCTCCTCTTCTCGACACTCTATATCTATACGGGTGGCCTACGCTCCCTCGTTGCAACCGATATTGTCTACTTCCTTTTCATGTATTGCGGCTTTGCTGTCATGGTCGTGGCGTTGACTGCACAATATGGAGGTCTGGGATTTCTTCAGACGAAGGTGCCGCCTGAGCTCTTCACGCCCACGGGTGGGCAGTCTTTCACGGCGGTCCTTGTGTGGTACTTCATCGCCTCGACCACACTCATTGAACCCTACTTCTATCACTGTGTCTATGCGTCGGATTCGCGACGGACGGCGACATCGGGAATCCTCATTTCCATTCTCTTCTGGATCTTCTTTGATTTCATGACCACGACGACCGGACTCTATGCGCGGGCTTTGCTGCCAGACATCTCCGACCCGACCGTGGCGTTTTCGGAACTTGCGCGACGAGTTTTGCCGATAGGATTTTTCGGATTCTTCTTGGCATCACTCCTGGCGACGGTGATGTCCACCGTGGACAGCTCTTACTTCATCGCGGCTGGCGCATTCGGGCGGGATTTAGTCTGGAAAAGTCGCAAGAGCGCACAAGTCTCTGAAATACCTCGCTATGTTCGTATCGGGCTCGTTGCTTCCTGCATGGGATCCTTTCTTCTCGCCCTGACTACTGAGTCCATCATTACTCTCTGGCATGACTTAGGTTCGGTCGGTGCGCCAGTATTGGTACTGCCGATGCTGACAAGCTTCAGCCGACGGCATCGCTTTCCCCGAAGTTGGGTCTTGCCGTCTATGATTTTGTCGGGCAGTGCAAGCTTCATCTGGACCCTGGCTCCCAAGCTCGGTCTCTCGGGACACTATTGGCTTGGAATACAGCCTATCTACATGGGTTTTGGCATATCCCTTGCCTGCTATCTGGTTGCATTGCGGGCACATCGAACTGTCATTAATCCCAGTGATATGTCCGAAGCTGTGGAGACTGTCAAGAAGCCGACCTGACGGCGCTTGTGGAAGCGTTGCCCCGCTTTCTTGTCGTGGCCCGCACTGGCGGTTTCTCCACTCGTGGTGCTTGAGAAAAGGCTTGATTGTTGAGTCACCTTCAGTATTCGGCTGGGGCAACCCTCTCTCGGGGACGATTGGAGACATGCGGAATGCGTAGCGCCCAGCTTGCTGGGCTACAAAGTCGCGCGTGACGAAGTTTACCAATTTGGGCGTCGTTCTCTCCCGAATCGCGATGACATTGGGTGTCGGGAAACTCCCGAAGCAGTAAGCCCAGCAAGCTGGGCGCTACGGGCTCAAGGGCTGGCCGCGGGCAGCGGATACCCTGTGTCCGGCAACACGCGAACCTTGATGAAAGCAGCATTAGCCCCCACCGTCCCCGGTGGGGGGCACGCTGGGAGGAACTTCTTGAATACACAAAGAGAGGCATGGCATAACCCGGTGCCCAAAAGGCGTCATCTCCTGAGGAGTAGTCGAGTCATAGTATGGATGTTCTTTGTTGTAATAGTGTGTTAATTAAAGAAATGTGAGCCGAGATGAACCAGATGGGCTGCGAGGACTCAGGTGGGGAATAACGCGGGGAGTAGAGAAAGGACTTGACAAAGACCTTTTTGGATTATATATTAAGTGTTGGCCAAAAGAACGATGGGGAAGCATTCGGGGAAAGAAAATTCCTCCCTAAAGGCTTGTTTTTTCGTTTGCTCTTTGACAAGAAGGCGTGTGCGACCTGCAATGCGATAGGCGAGGCAGGTGAACCAAAAAAATCCCTAAAATTCCGAGCGAGACAAATTCGCTGTTAATATTTACAACGGAGAGTTTGATCCTGGCTCAGGACGAACGCTGGCGGCGTGCTTAACACATGCAAGTCGAACGGACCAGGTTGTAGCAATATAGCCTGGTTAGTGGCGAACGGGTGAGTAGCGCGTGACTAATCTACCCCGGACTGGGGAACAACGCTGGGAAACTGGCGCTAATACCGCATGTTGAGCTTGGAGGGCATCCTTTGAGCTTGAAAGCTCCGGCGGTCCGGGATGAGGTCGCGTCCCATTAGCTGGTTGGTGAGGTAATGGCCCACCAAGGCGACGATGGGTAGCTGATCTGAGAGGATGATCAGCCACACTGGGACTGAGATACGGCCCAGACTCCTACGGGAGGCAGCAGTGAGGAATATTGCGCAATGGGCGAAAGCCTGACGCAGCAACGCCGCGTGGAGGATGAAGGTGCTTTGCATTGTAAACTCCTGTAAGGGGGGACGAACAATCCGCCATCCGGCGGACCTGACGGTACCCCCAAAGTAAGCACCGGCTAACTCCGTGCCAGCAGCCGCGGTAATACGGAGGGTGCAAGCGTTGTCCGGATTCATTGGGTGTAAAGGGCGCGTAGGCGGAGTGGTATGTCCGAAGTGAAATCGTGCGGCTTAACCGTATCAATTGCTTCGGAAACTGCCACCCTTGAGGGTCAGAGAGGGAGATGGAATTCCCGGTGTAGCGGTGAAATGCGTAGATATCGGGAGGAACACCCGTGGC
>DYHQ01000164.1 GCA_020724065.1 Candidatus Puniceispirillum sp.
GACAGCTTCTTCGGACAGGTTCAATGCAGTCTATTGCGTAACTTCTGGGGCAACTGCTGTGAGGGTATTTCAGACCGAAGATGGCGGGCAGAGCTGGTTGGAGCTAGGGGGTGGAGTACCTCTGAGCTTCGTTCATGTCGTGTCTGTTGTCGGCAGCTCACCCACCGAGCTATGGGCGGGCGTGTCCTATGGCGTGCTCTCGTATACGGTTGTGGATACTTCGACCGTGACGGAATCGCCCGAACAGGCACCTCGTAGGCTGAGCTTGCATATCTACCCAAATCCGGCCACAAACATTCTGTATCTGAGTATCCCTTCGCAACTGGTTTCAGGAACTTTTACTCTTTATGATATCCTTGGCCAACAAGTCTTCTCAATTCGGTTCCCGCAGTTGGATGAGGTGCAGACCGTCCATCTTCCCCGCATCCTGCCAAGTGGCACCTATTTCGGAATCTTTATTCCGACGCAATCCTCAAGAACTCTCTCAATCAAAGCCAATCGGATCATAATCGTCAAGTAGAAAGGGGATCAAAATGACAACACATTCTTTATTTCACCATCTGGGGTTCAAGCTTTCTCGGAGCATTTGGACTCTTCTCTGTCTTTTGGTAGTAATCAACCCGTGTGTAGCTACAGGCAGTGGTAATGACTATCGGCCAGGGGCGGCCAATTTTCGCCTGAAACAAGGCCGTAGCATTGGTGAACTCGATTCATTGATTGCTGCTTACCAGATGACTCTTTTTGATAGCATCCCCTCACGAAACACCTATTTTTCGACCTTTCCCGAGACGATAGCCGTCAATACTGTCGTTTCGGCTCTCCAAAATGAGGACTGCGTCTGGTGGGCGGAGCCCGATTTCTATCTCTACCCTGACACAAACGACCCCCTCTATCCTCAGCAGTGGCATCTCGAACATCAACAAAATCCAGGTCGCCCTTGGGCGGGCAGGTGAATTGAGAGAGGATTGTGCCAATGAAACGGTCCCTATTCTTCATGCCATGCGTGCTTTTCCTGCTCCTTGGAAAAGCTGAGGCTCAGTGGACCTATCTTGGCTTGCCGGGACAGAGCATCACATCAATAGCGATTATCGAGGGGGATTCGCTGCTCTTGTTGGCCGGAACCCTGTACTATCCCGACGAACCCGAACGGGGCGGGATTTTTCGTAGCAGGGATAATGGTATTACATGGGACCGTGTGGCTCTGCCCTATCAGTGGGTATTGCAGATATTGACAACTCCCTTACTTCCGGGAACCGTTCTGGCAGCAACAAGTGTCGGTCTTCTACGCTCGCGCGACACGGGTCTGACCTGGGATACTGTCACGACAGCCGGGACATGGTGCCCGGGATGCATGCAACTGGCACTTGCGATCAATCCGCATGATTCTTTGGATTGGTTTCTTGGAACGGGTTCGCCAGTTGAGGGGGAAGGGCTCATCTATCGTTCAAGGGACGGAGGCGAGACCTGGGCCGATTTCTGGTACGATCTTGCAACCCAGGGCTTGATCTTTTCGAGCTGCCAGAACGAAATCCTCTATGGGGCAAACAATTATGGTGTCTTTCGCTATGACATTCAAGACTCCACTCGCGAGTTGTTGCGGTTCGCTTTTTGGGGCAACTCGGATATTGCCGTGCATCCAAGGAAGCCCTACTTATATGTTGGAACGCGCGATACCCTCTTGCGATTCCACGAAACCGACTCTGTCTGGACGAATTTCATGATAGGCGTCCCACATGATTCCTACGACTTGCTGTACACAGGCCTCCAGCAGGATGGTTGGATTTTTGGCACTTCCGAGGGCGTCTACCTTGTTGACAGTACATTTGCCTCCGCCGAGTTATTGGATGAGGGAACTTCGCCTGGGGGAGGCTCGCCAAAAGCAATCAGCTCAAGGGGCGATGTGTATGCAGTGTTTTCCGGCGGGATCCATCTTTGGCATCTGGTTAGCGACGCTGATGATCATAGAAACACTCAGCCCTTGCCTCCAACTCCCATTGTCTTTCCAAACCCAGCTAAGAGCATTATCTACTGGTGGTTTGACGGCGCGGCTGAAATTCGAGTCTACAACATTATTGGCCAGCTGGTCTGGTCCCAGGACCGAAGGGGACAGGGTCTGCACAAAGTCTCATTTCAAGTAAACAATCTCCCCAATGGTCCTTATTACTACACGATTCATTGCTTCGAGAATAATCCTCCTGCATACCGGAGCGGTAGTTTTCGAGTCATCCACTAAAAGAAAGAGAATCAAGGATGAAACATCAAATGGTTTCTTTTGCCGCTGGGCTATTGGTTTTTGTCGGCCTTTTTGCTTCCTCGCCAGCATACGCGGGAGAAAACGAATGGACCTATGTCGGGCTCTATCCGGAAATGGTGACCGACATCATCGTCCATCCGAACAATCCCAACATTCTGTATGTATCGGCATACGATGTGTTCTATGATACGACGTGTGAGGGTGGGATCTTCAAGACAACGGATCACGGCCTGACTTGGGACACTCTAGGCTTTCGGCATTATCGCGTGAACGACCTTGCCCTTGATCCACAACATCCTGAGACGCTGTGGGCGGCCTGCGACATGGCTGGTGCATGGCGCTCAACCAACGGCGGCGCCAGTTGGGAGAATCGGAGCAATGGGCTTCCGCTGGGCGGCGCAGACTGGTTAGGCGCCGTCTACATTGCCGTTAGTCCCTTTGAACCGGACCTTCTGATGTGCGCAGGGACATCCGCTTATGCTCCACTTGGGTGGCTGTGTCGCACGACCGACGGGGGCGAACAATGGAGATGGGTTGTCTTTGACTGGCCCAGGCGGCCCTTCAACAAAGTGGAATTTGATTCGTTGTCGTTGGGGCGAGTCTTTGCCGATGATCCGGCGGAAGAGATCATTTGGGTCAGCGAGGATTCCGGCAGTGTATTTCACGCGATCTCCGCTCCCGACTACATTGATGACTTTGCCCTGGATCCTTTCCGCCGAGATTGGCTCTGGTGCATCGGACCATATTCTTTCCTCTATTCGCCGGACGCTGGGTCCACATGGGTAGAGCCAGATACCAGTTTCCCTCCAAATCCTTACTGGGGACAGCTTGTCAGGGTGTCTCCTGTCAGAATAAGCACTATTTATGCTACAGATTACTTGCGAGTATATCAAAGCGATGACGACGGGTTGACTTGGTTAGAGCTAGCCGAAGGCTGGCAAATTGGCAATATCAAAGCGATGTCAGTTGGAGTTGGTTTCCCTATTGAGCTGTGGGCCGGAATACACGGTCTCCTTTCCTACACGGTCGTGGACACATCGAACGCCGCTCAATTGACTGGGTCTCAAACCCTTGTGGTTGGCTCGGAACTTTATCCAAATCCGGCGAGCGGTGTCTTTTATTTGGACTTTTCTCTCGTGCCGCTCTCCAGCACCTTCTCACTCTACAACGTCCTTGGCCAGCGTGTCCTGTCCGTTCCCTTACCGAAGTCAAATGGAGTGCATGCTATCCATCTTCCGGGCACACTACCCAGCGGTATCTATTTTGGAGTCTTTTCTCAAGCGCAATCCTTGGAAACCATATCGATGAAAGCCAATCGGATCGCAGTAGTCAAGTAGGAAGGGGACTTCAATGAAAAGAGATTCTTCGTTTGACCGTCAGAGCTTCACTGTTTCGCAGTCCATGTGGATTCTCCTGTCTCTTTTGGCGGTAATCAGCCCGTGTACAGCCGGTATGAGTGATGGGTATCGGCCAGGAGCGGCCAATTTTCGCCTGAAAACGGGTCGTGGGATCGGTGAACTTGATTCTTTGATTGCCGTCTATAGTATGACTCTCTTTGACAGCATCTCTTCACGAAACACCTATTTTTTCGGAATTCCCGGATACTACAGCGGTTGACACCGTTGTCTCAGCCCTCGAAAACGAAGATTGCGTATTGTGGGCTGAGCCCGATTTCTATCTCTACCCTGCCACCAATGACTCGCTCTATCCTCTGCAATGGCATCTCGAACATCAGAACAACCCGGGTAACCCGTGGGCGGATATTCAAGCCAACTCGGCCTGGGCGATTGAAACCGGTGATTGCAGTGTGCGCGTCGCCATCTTTGATAGGGGAATTCCGTATGACACAGCCACGGCAACACTTACACATGAGGATCTCAATAATGATGACACGTGTGAGTGTCCCATCGTTATTCGCCGTCTGCCACCGTACGAAGAAATAGATGACGGAGCAGGCCACGGTACAATCATAGCTGGCCTGATAGGCGCACGCACGAATAATCTGAAGGGAGTGGCGGGTGTCGCGTATGGAAGCACCATGGTCATCTATGGCGTCCCCTGGACTTTCAGTCGGCTTGCGCTGGTCCTTCACGATTGCGTTGACCCTGAGGGGACCAATGCAGATATGTTTTCGCTAAGTTGGGGTAACGGGCCTTGGAACCGTACGGCGGCTGACGCAATCAGAGCCACCGAGGATACAGGTCTTCTCTTGGTGTTTACCGCAGGCAATCTCGGCGGCGGACCTTTGGATGAAGGTTGCTACTTCCCTTGTGCGTTTTCCGACAGCTTCAATAATGTCTTATGTGTCGGTGGAACTGATCGAAATGATGAATTCTGGCATGAAGATTCCGTCACTGGTGCCCAGAGCTATCCCCAGATCAATATCTCCGGCCCCGCGCATCACCTCGTCTCTACAAACATTGAAAACGGCGGGTGGTATAATGTAAATGCCTCAGGCACATCCTACTCTACCCCCATTGTGGCCGCAACTGCAGCCCTGGTGAAAAGCCAGGCACTGGAATCGGGAATTGAGCTGACCGCTGAAGAAATACGCGATATTGTCATGGAATCTTCGGATGACTGCAATTATAGTACGTTTCCTGGTCGTGATAGTCTTTTGGGTTTCGGTCGAGTCAATGCCTTCAAAGCTTTGCTGCGCACACCCGGAACTAAGGAGTTAGAAAGCGACTTGACGATTCCGGCACATCACTACAACGCGCATAGCCCCTATGTTCTTGTGGATGGTTTGGTGGTTCCTGAAGGAAGAAACTTAGTGATTGAAGCCGGTACGCGAATATGCTTTGCGGATGAAGCCTCGTTGGAGGTTTTTGGTACGATGACGGCTTTGGGGACTGCAGAGAATCCCGTCATCTTCGAAGGAGTTGATGAAAATTGCGATTTTGGCATCTATGCGCTCGGTGGGAGTTCGGTCGTTACGATTGAGAATGCCATATTTGGCGGCGCGTACTTTCAATTC
>DYHQ01000165.1 GCA_020724065.1 Candidatus Puniceispirillum sp.
CCGCCGAAGGCCGACACAGGGTCGGTCTCCAAGGCTCGCCTCAAAGCCTGCGCCGCTGTGAGCGCGAGTCCCACGCCGCACGGCGTTCCATGCTTAATAATCACCACGGCGCAGCCTTCAAAGTCTCGCGCGAGCCTCAGAGCGGCATGCACATCCAGAAGGTTGTTGTAGGAAAGCGCCTTTCCCTGCAATTGCTTCAGCGATGCGATTCCTTCACGCGGCGCACCGACCTCAACAAAGAACGCTCCCTGCTGGTGTGGATTCTCCCCATAGCGACAATCCTGCACTCGCTCGAGTGAAAAACCAACATAGTCGCCCGCCGAGAGGTATCCGCCGATGGCGGCATCATAGGCGGCAAGACGCGCAAAAGTCCGCGAGGCAAAGCGCTGCCGAAGGGCATCCGGAATCGTTCCTCCGCCACTGCGAAAATTCTCCAAGAACTCCGGATAATCCGATGGGTCCGAAAGGACAACGACATCCACAAAATTTTTGGCCGCTGCGCGCGCCATCGTCGGCCCACCAACATCTATCGCTTCGATAACCTCTGAGATGGACTTCTCGCTTGCCACCGCTTCACGCGCCGGGTAGAAATTGACGACAACAAGATCAATGCAATCTGACGCCAAGCGCTTGAGATCTTCGACATCCGCTGAAACGCTTCGTCGGGCAAGAATTCCGGCATGAATGCGAGGATGGAGCGTCTTGACACGCCCTCCCATGATTTCCGGAGCACCCGTCCATGTCTCGACGGACACAGCGGGAAGTCCGGCTTCCGAAAGTGCCTTCGCCGTTCCTCCCGAAGCGAGAAGCTGAACGCCCGCGGTGTGCAAACCCCGCGCAAGCTCGATAAGCCCACGCTTGTCATAGACCGAAAGCAGTGCCCGGCGAATCTTCTCCATTTCCCATCTCATTCAAGAATGCGCACGCGCCCTTCCTCAAAGCGCACGCGGTTCTGGACAAACAATTTCACCACATCCCCATAAATCTGATGCTCCACTTCGAGCACGCGAGCGGCGAGTGTCTCCGGCGTGTCGCCCTCCTGAACTTCAACGGTTCGTTGCACAACCGTAGGGCCACGGTCGTATTCCTCATCCACAAGATGCACCGTCACGCCCGTCGTGCGACATCGTGCCGCCAAGACCGCTTCATGCACTCGCCGACCGTACATTCCCTTTCCACCGAAAGCCGGCAAAAGCGCCGGATGAATGTTCAAGACTCGATTCGGAAAAGCGCGCACAACTGCGCCCGGCAATTTGCGCAGATACCCCGCCAAGAGAATCAGATCAATCTGATATGAGCGAAGAATCTCAAGAAGACGCGCGGCAAAATCCTTTCCTTCGCGGAAATCCTCCCGCTGCACGAGATAACAGGGAATGGTAAGACGCTCCGCCCGATGAAAGACTTCTGCGCCGGGCACATTGCAGATCACAACAGACGCCGAAGCTGCAATCTCGCCGCTCTGGCAGCGCTTTGCCACGGCTTCAAAATTCGAGCCGGAGCCTGAGGCGAAAAAAGCCAAATTCACACTCTCTCCGCGACAACGGAATCGAGCAGAAAGATCTCGCGTTGTTCACTGTCAAGACGAACATTGGCGCCCACCGGCAGCGTCGCCCGCAGCGGCCCGTGTCCGTAAGGAATTCCACAGACTATGGGAAAAGTGAATCCCTCGGTTGCCTCGCGAACAAGTTGCTCCACTGCAGGCATTCCTTCCTCGATCGGCGCGCCGTGCGTCAAATCCCCGATAACAAGCCCGCCGATGCGCTCAAATACACCGGCATTTCGCAAATGGAAAAGAAGTCTATCTAAGCGATAGCGCGCCTCACCAACTTCCTCTAAGACAAGAATTGCCCCCGTGAGATCAGGCAGAAACGGCGTCCCCAAAAGGCTGGAGATCAGTGTCAAGTTCCCAGGCAGAAGCACTCCCTCGCACCGGCCTCCATGTAAGACCTTGAAATCCTCTTTCGAGAAACCGGCCAGCAAATCCCCTCCGGTACTCCCCGAGAGAAGTCGCATCCCTGCTGCAAGAGTTTCATCAGAAACGCCGCCGGCCCATTCCACCGCAAGCGGACCTGAGAAGGAAACAAACCTGGTGCGAGCGAAAAGAAACCATTGCAAAGCCGTTACATCAGAGAAGGCCACGAATGGCTTTCGTGACACGGCGATTCTCTCGCAGTCAATGTGGGCCAAGATTCGACTTGTTCCGTAGCCGCCGCGCGAAGCAAAGACTGCATCCACATCCGGTCGTTGAAACATCTCGTGAAGCGATAAAAGGCGTGTTTCATCGCGACCTGCCAGGTACGCTGTCCGCTCAAATACCGACGGCGAAACAACGACTCGATAGCCTTTCTGTTCTATCGCTCTGACCGCCGATTCGAGTTTGTCCGGCCGAACGGGCCCCGCGGGAGAAAAAACTCCGACAGTCGCCCCCGATGCAAGAGCCCACGGCAGAGCCGCACGCTTCATCGCGCCCCTTCCGGCCAAGCCAACTCATATTCCCCAAACCCCGTGTAATCCACAAAAACAAATCGCCGATTCAGGTGATCATAATACCAAACTTCATAAGGCTTGGAATTGATCTCAAACGGATGCCGCTCGATATCCGAAGGTTCACCATAGAGAACATAGATGCGACCGCGATCTGTTTCCCAGCCCTGTCGGTTCGTACTGAAATTCTCGTTGGTGTACTCGACTCGATAATAGTATTCTTCCATCAGCTCATTCTGCTCCGTGTTCGGAGTAGGGTCTCGCCGCCGCCAGAAGTCCCGAAACGCCTCTTCGCGCCGATACGGCGGCGATTCTTGCATCCGACGCATTTCTTCACCACTGGCAATGTAACGAACTTGCCGAATCGCCAGGTCAAGCTGAACCACTGAGCGAGGCAATCCTCGTAGGGAAACGGAGAAAGGGAGCTCGCGTGCGACTCGCCGGCCGCTACCCTCCGCCTCCACATGCAATGTATATTCGCCACTTCCCAAACCCTGCAGATTCACACGCAATTCATGCAAAGTCGGCTCGGGAGTTGGAGCGACACGAAACACATGCGTGCCCAGACTCTCCGCCTCCGCCCCCACGATTTGCCATTCAATTTGAAGGGATTCCGCACCAACCGATGCGGTTTGAAATCGAGCCACGGCCGATTCCTGATCCGTGAAGAAGAATTTCACGACCCGCAGCGCTTCTACCAATCCTGACGCACCTTCCTGAATCCAGAAAATATCCGAAAGTCTTAACAGCGAGTCCGGAGGTGCAAGCGAAATCTCCGCTTCAAATCGGCTCTCGCCGTCCGATTCTCGTTCCACGAAAACCGCGCGGACTCGGTAGTCCCCGGGCAGAATCACATATTGATCCGCCCGCGTCAAAGCTCGCGTCGCAAGATTCGTTTCATGATAGTCCGCGGTGAATACCATCGGCTCACTCATCCGCTCTGCAACCAGCGCACCTTGTTTGTTGTAGAGCGATGAAACCAGCTCGGAAGTCGCTACAAAACCGGAATCGGCTCGGACAAAATGCAAATTGTCATAGGGAACAGCCACGACAACCTGCAGACAAATGGAATCGGGACTGGTCGCCAAGAGCTGTCCGACACGACACTGAAATTGAGGCCCATCCCCTTCCGAGAGATCAGGATCCGTGAGCATCCGGGCACCAGAAATCGCCACCAAGGACATCATGACTGCCAATGCCAACATCCTTCTCATCGGGCAACTCCTTTAGACATGTCCTGACCATCTGTCAATGCAATCCCTTGCAGCCTGTAGGCAGAGGCGTCAGTAATCTTCACCGGGACAATGTCGCCAAGCGTCGCGCATCCCATGACGCGCACCTCCGCGTCAATTTCGGGCGCATCCCAAGAGGTTCGGCCCCAGCATTGCCCATTGCGCACGCGTTCAACGAGAACCTCCAGAGTCTGGCCAACGAGGCGTGCATGTTTCTGGCGGCATATTCGCCGCTGCAACTTCATGATCCGATCCAATCGCTCCAAAGCGATTCCTTCTTCGACGCGAGCAAAAAGCGTGGCTGCCGGCGTGGCCTCTTGGGGCGAAAAAATGAAAACGCCTGCCCGCTCGAATTGCACTTCCTCCATGAAATGATAGAGTTCATCGAATGCCGCTTCATCTTCTCCCGGAAATCCAACCATCACGCTCGTTCGCACGCAAGCGTCGGGCCGCGCTTCGCGGAATGCTTGGATTGCCTCTTTCATTCGTGCAGCCGTCGTTCCACGGTTCATGGCTTTCAGGACACGATTTGACGCGTGCTCAATGGGAAAATCGAGATAAGAACATAACTTGGGCACGCGTGCAAGCTCCTCTAAGAATTTCGGCGTCGTGCTCGGCGGATGCAAATAAAGCAAACGCAACCAATGAATATTCGGAATCTCAGCCAATCGCCCGAGTAGTTCAATCAGCATGCGACGGCCATAGAGGTCGGTGCCGTAGCTTGTCGTCTCTTGCCCGATGAGGATAAGCTCGCGGACGCCCGCATCGGCAAGGGCTTCAGCCTCTGCCACAAGTCTTTCCATGGGCTCGCTGCGCAAATAGCCGCGCATTTGAGCAATCGCACAGAAGCTGCATTCCATCGAACATCCGTCTGAAATCCGCAGATACGCTGAACCCGGCGAAGAAAGAAGCCGCCGACCCGCAGGAGACGCACAAGATACTCTTCCGTTTCCCAGAGGATTCAATATCAAAGCGTCCATCATCGGCACCCAATCGCCAATGCCAAAGACGCCGTCAAGTTCGGGCATCTCTCGCTCGATTTCCGCGCCATCTCTCTGCGAAAGACACCCCATCACGACCACTCGCCGACCGACTTTGCACTTTTTCCATCGCACGGCTTCGAGGAGCACATGCACGCTCTCCTCTTTTGCGTCATCCACAAAACCACAGGTATTCACAACCAGCACATCTGCCTGACTTGGCTGCGGCACAAATTTGCCTCCCGCAGCGCAAACTATTCCTGCCAGCCTTTCACTGTCCACGAGATTCTTCGCACAGCCGAGAGTGTGAATCGCTATCCGAAGCGGTCGTTTGTGTCTTGCACAGTTCATCGAAAGAATCTCTCGCCGAGGCAGATCCCCCGATCTGCCCGGAATCTATGGCTTTGCCATCGTGGGTCTGGAGACCCTCGACGGCGATGAAATGCTCCAACTTCGGCGCTATAGCGACACTTGAATCCGCCCAGAGCCGA
>DYHQ01000166.1 GCA_020724065.1 Candidatus Puniceispirillum sp.
GCTCATTCTCAATGAAAAACATTAAGACAGCTGTGGTCACAGACACCGCCCCTACAAAGCTACTGGCCGCGACCTCGGGTTGCGGTTTTTTGTTCCGGACGAGTCCGGCGACCGGTCTCGGCGGCACTGAATGTCAAATGGATTTTACCGACAGCAGCATCGAAACGGATGTCGCCGCGAACTCGGGAAGCAAGGGGAACCGACTGCCAAAAGGCCAGCGGATAGCGGGCAAACCGAAGCGAATGCGATAGGCTGGATTAATCATATAGAGATGTTCATGCTCGATGGTGAAGCCTGTATCTCGAATAAGCCGGTTTAGCGCGCGCATCGTAACGCCGCAATCATAGGTATGCTCAACAAGATCATCAACTAATTGCGGATTCTGCTTCAAGGTTTTCAAGAGGAGATGCTTGTAGGCAGACCGCGGAAGCAGATGCAACCATGGCACAGCGCGCATCCACGAACGCAGAACCTGCTGATGACCACCAAACGGCATGAAAAAGGGACAGGTTTCAAGAAAGAGTTTTCCCATCGGAGCGAGTAAAGCCCGCACGTTTTGCATTGTTTGCACCTTGTCATTTAGATGCTCGATCACATCACGGAAAAGGATGAGGTCCCAGGTGCCGCGGACGCGTTCAGGCAAATCCGCTTTTGTGATGTCTGCCACATACACGGTCAATGGAAACGGCGCCCTTGATTTCGCATCGCTGGCGCGACTCTCGGACAGATCAACTCCCGCCACGAAAGCTCCTGCCTCGTGAAAGCCATCCAGCAGTCCCGCTTCCGCGCATCCCAACTCCAACACGCGCTTGCCGGCCGGCGACCATCCCCACTTGCGCAACAGAGGTATGAGGACTTCTCGTCCCACGCGAACTTCATATTCGCGATAGGCATCGGGATTACCGTGCATCGCCCCCTCGGGAGTCTGATTCTAACATCCCGCGGATAATCATCTCATATTGGACGGACATAGATAAAGTTGACACCATTGGAAGCGAATATCGCGCGCCATTTCAGGTAAACAAACCACGCAAGTACATAGAAATTTAAGGAGGGTCTCCCACAAAGTCAAGCGGCTACTTTGCCGCGATAGATTCTTCAAGAATGCACACCGGCCAGCCGCCGTCGCATGAAGCTCTTCTGCGATTTCTTGTTTTGTGGGTGGGGGGACTTGGCGCTTGACTTTTCGGCGTTTTTGGCATAAATTAAATCAATTAGAACTTGTTTTGCTATAGGACATACGCTTGAGGACGAGGCGCCATGGCGGTGACGCGGGAAGTTGTTGACCATATTGCCGAGCTGGCAAAGTTGGGGCTTTCGGACGAGGAGCGAGACCGCGTGACATGGGAACTCAACAACATCCTCGCCTACATTGATGAAATCATGGCGGTGGATACGCACGGGGTCGAGCCGCTGCATCATGTCCTCGACATGACGAATGTGTTTCGTGACGATGTGCCGGGGCCTTGCCTCCCTCGCGAAGAGGCGTTGAAGAACGCTCCGGATCGAACAGAAGAATATTTTCGGGTGCCGCGCGTCATCAAGTGAACCGCGCAAGAAATCTGCGGGTTTCATGCGAATTCTGGCCGTCATTCCTGTACGATGGAGTTCGACTCGTTTCCCGGGTAAACCGCTGGCGAAAATCGCAGGGAAACCGATGGTGCAATGGGTCTACGAGCGAACGCAAGCGGCACAGCGCGTGGATGAGGTGATCATTGCAACGGACGACGAGCGAATTCTCCAAACGGCGACCGATTTCGGAGCCCGCGCAGAAATGACATCGCCGAATGCAGCCACCGGTACGGATCGAGTTGCCGAGGTCGCCGCACGGCACGCCGAGTTTGAAATTGTGTTGAATGTTCAAGGAGATGAGCCGCTCATTACACCTCAGGTACTGGATGCGGTCACTGAACCGCTTATGGACGAACCCAATCTGCCCATCGCGACCGCCATAGCGCGTCTTGCTCAGATGGACGACCTTCAGAATCCGAATGTGGTGAAAGTCGTCAAGAATCGAGAGCAGAACGCGCTTTACTTCTCGCGAGC
Source organism: Candidatus Puniceispirillum sp. (assembly GCA_020724065.1). GTDB lineage: Bacteria > Electryoneota > RPQS01 > RPQS01 > DYHQ01 > DYHQ01. Next base: position 2,047 of record DYHQ01000166.1, read on the forward strand.
GGCGATTCCTTTTTATCGCTCACGAATGGATTTCCGAGACGAGGCGAAGCTGTCGGTGCCCTATCGCCATCTGGGAATCTATGGCTATCAACGGGAGGCATTGCGGAAGCTGGCTCATTTGGAACCATCTCCATTGGAACAAGCGGAGCAATTGGAGCAGCTTCGATTCTTGGAGGCGGGTTTCACAATTCGATGTGTTGAAGTGGCCGCGTACGGTTCCGGCGTGGACTGCCCCGAGGACATTCCGAGAGTCGAGGCGCTCTTGAGACAGGAAACGACATGAAGAAGCAGAAAGCAAAATACATCTTTATTACCGGTGGTGTGGTCTCGTCATTGGGGAAGGGCATCACGGCGGCCTCGATTGGACGGCTGCTCAAAGCGCGTGGGCTTCGTGTGACGATGATGAAGCTCGACCCGTATATCAATGTGGATCCGGGCACGATGAATCCGTTCCAGCACGGTGAGGTATATGTGACCGACGACGGCGCGGAGACGGATTTGGACCTCGGACACTACGAGCGATTTATTGACGAGAATATGGGCCGCAAGAACAATGCGACGGCAGGCCAGATCTACCATCGTGTCATCGAGAAAGAGCGGCGAGGCGATTATCTCGGTGCGACGGTGCAGGTTATTCCTCACATTACCGGTGAGATTATTGAGCGAATATATGATGTTGCCGAGGATGGAAAGTACCAGATAGTGATCGTGGAAGTGGGAGGGACCGTCGGTGACATCGAATCGTTGCCTTTCCTTGAAGCGATACGCCAGATGGGATTGGAATTGGGACGGCGGCAGTGCGTTTTCATGCATGTAACGCTCGTGCCGTATATCGCATCCGTCGGAGAGACAAAGACAAAGCCGACCCAGCATAGCGTGAAGGCTTTGCGTGAAATCGGGATTCAGCCGGATGTGTTGCTTTGCCGCACGGACCGACCGCTTTCGCGCGGCGCCCGCGAGAAGATTGCGCTCTTCTGCAATGTTCACGCCAATGATGTTTTCGAAGTGCGCGATGCGGAAACCGTCTATGAGTTGCCACTGCTCTTAGAGAAAGAGAGCATCGGCAAGAATTTGCTGTCGCGACTTGCTCTTCGGCCGGCTGCACCCGATCTCACGGAGTGGGAATCGCTGGTAGGGCGCATTAAATCTCCGAAACACAGCGTGCGCATCGCGGTCTGCGGCAAGTATGTTCAAGTGCGCGATTCGTACAAGAGCATCACCGAGGCTTTTGCCCATGCGGGAGCGGAACTCGATGCGCGGATTGAGTTGCATTGGATCGAAGCGGAAGATTTTGAGAAGCATTCCTCGGCGGAACTCGTTGCGGGAACTGCAGGACTCTTGATCCCTGGAGGCTTTGGCGAACGGGGTATCGAAGGAAAGATCGCTGCGGTTCGCTACGCGCGTGAGAAGGGCTTGCCGTTTTTGGGGCTTTGTCTGGGATTGCAGACCGCGGTGATTGAATTCGCGCGCAACATCTGTGGACTGCGAGCCGCTCATTCGCGAGAATTCGCTTCGAATACACGGCAACCCGTGATTGATTTCATGCCGGAGCAGCGAGATTTGCGCCATAAAGGTGCGACCATGAGACTCGGCAGCTATCCGTGTTTTCTTGCTCGAGGTTCACTCGCACATAAGGCATATGGCAAGGACGCCGTCACAGAGCGCCATCGCCATCGTTTTGAAGTCAATAATGAATATCGCGCGATGTTGGAAGAGCGTGGACTGCTGATGAGTGGCATCTGGCCCGAAGGCGATCTTGTAGAGATTATCGAGCTGCCGTCACATCCGTGGTTCGTTGCGGTGCAATTTCATCCCGAATTCAAGAGTCGCTTGACACATGCACATCCGCTTTTTCGGCACTTCGTTGCCGCCTGTCTGAAGAGAGGCCGAGAGGGGCGAAAAGGAGCGAAAGCGGCGAAAGTCTTGTCCTAAACGATCGTCGCATCTTCATGCAATCTCAGCAAATTTCGGAGCAGATTTCTCCCACCGAAGAGCGCTTCGAGAATTTTCGGCGTCGCTCGGGATTTTTCTTGGCACCGTTGTTCTTTGTCATTATCGTGCTCTTGCCTCTTGAGGGGTTGTCGCGCGAAGCTCACTTCTTGGCCGCGATTGTGGCTTTCACCGCGGCGCTGTGGATAACGGAAGCGATTCCGATGGCCGCCGCGGCGCTTCTGGGCCCTGCGCTTTGCGTGGGATTTGGGGTCGGCCCCATGAAAGCAGTTTTTGCGCCGTTCGCTGATCCGGTCGTCTTTCTGTTCATCGGCTCCTTTATTTTGGCCGAGGCGATGTTTCGTCATGGATTGGATCGGCGCATTGCGGTGACGATTCTATCGCTGAAATGTGTCGGCCCAAGACCGGGAAGAATTCTGATTGCGTTCTCGCTGGTGACGCTCTTTCTCTCGATGTGGTTGTCCAATACCGCGACGACCGCAATGATGTATCCTATTGGCTTGTCGCTCCTTTCGGCGCTGACCAAGGCTGGAAAACAGAATGGATGCAGGCCGGATGCCGGCATCTACGCTTCAGCGATCATGCTGCTGTGTGCGTTTTCGTCCTCGCTCGGAGGAATGGGAACGCCGGTGGGCACGCCTCCGAATCTTATCGGGCTCGGCATGATTAGCCAGGCAACGGGAATCCGCATATCTTTTTTTCAATGGATGCTCCTCGCGCTTCCCATTGTGGTTCTCCTGTATCTTTTTCTGCTCTTTGTTGTGGGCCGGAAGGCTCGAGCGCAGTTCCCCGATGGCAATGGCTGCATGGAATGGATTCGAAGCGAACGGGAGAATCTGGGCCCGTTGTCAAAAGGAGAGCGAAACACGGCCGTCGCTTTCTTGTGCACCGCAGCGCTTTGGATAATCCCGGGAGTCCTTAGCCTTCTATTCGGCAGCGAAAGTGCGGTATCGAAATTCCTCGAAGTGCATCTGCCGGAATCGGTGGCCGCGATTGTTGGGATCACGCTGCTCTTTGTGCTGCCAACCAATTGGCGCGCGCGCACTTTCACTTTGGGTTGGAAACAGGCCGTGCAAATTGACTGGGGAACCATTCTGCTTTTTGGCGGCGGGCTTTCGTTGGGAAGTCTGATGTTTGCGACGGGACTGGCGGAAGGCATTGGCCAGACTTTACAGGACT
>DYHQ01000167.1 GCA_020724065.1 Candidatus Puniceispirillum sp.
ACGCGCCAGTGGATGGGTGATGACACCTACACTCTGGGCGAATGGCGGAATATCGAGACCAAGTGGCGCTATCTGGGTTCCTACGCTTCCATCGTGGACAGCATCCGCTTCCAGGTGAGACCCGACGAATATGGCCAGGGCGGTTTCGACATCCGTGCCATTGTCGAGGACTACAACGGCAATGACGGCTCCGATGAATGGACGCTGTGGATGGATGAGACATCCACTGTCCAGGCTTCCGACGACATCCCGACGGCGCACTATGACATCCTGTATGAAGGATGCACCATACTCAATCAGAATCCCGAGCTTGAGGTTAGCTTCAATCCAGACCCGTTTTCGGGCCAGGTAAATGTCAGTAAGGTCTGGCTTACGGTGACCAAGGCCGATGGGACGCCGGCTACATACAACATTGGTGCGCTGGCGGCTGAGGATCTTGATACCTGGAGCTATAACTTCAGCTCACATGGCGGAATCTGCTCTGTGTTCAACTCTCTGGCCGATAGCTCGGGTCGCTACTTCTTCAATATCCACACCCTCGATTGCGCAGGCAATGTGGATTCGCAATTCGTCGAGGTAACCTGCGGCGCCGGCGATTGGACCTGGACAACTGACACGCTCACCGTGGACTGCGAGAAGCCCGTCTGTGGAGCGCTGAGCCGTATGAAAGTGGATGACTGTGACAGTAATCTGGTTGCCAACGGTGGCGATACAGTCCATGTCAAGTGGAATGTCACGGAATTGATGCAGTCGTTCGGCACCAGCCATACCTTCTCCGACCTTGACAGCGTTTGGATGACCCTGAACTACTCGCCATATTGGATTGAGGCGGACACCTTTTATCAGGATCAATGGGCGGAGTTCACATGGATAACGCCAACTGTCTACTATGACAGCACGGTGGTGACACTCACGCTCTATGCCTATGATACTGGATTGAACAACCTGCGGAGCTGCAGCTACAGCTTCATCCTGCGGGAAGGCACACCGCCGGCGTTTGCGACGCTGGATAGCATGCGGTTCAAAGGTTGGGATTGCGTCGCACAGGCGGATGGCACGGTTACTGACCGCATCCTTGACGGCACAACCGAAATCGGCTGTAAAGATTATGTAAAGATTTGGGGAACGCTGCCCGAATATCAGCAGTATGTCCAGCGAGTCGAGCTGTGGGCCGAATGGGTTGGCACTGACGATAGTCTGCTGATTGGCACCAAGACCTGGACTCCGTCCTACACTTCGCGAGGTGCGACTTATCAGTTTGACTGGCTACCCAATACATACGGCCATCTCCGACTCTGGGTGATTGCTTACGACGATGCGTGCACGCAGCAGGTGGCGGGCTTCGACAGCTTCTATGTCTATGTTGACTGCAAATATCCGCGGGCCTGGATTGCTCAGGTCAACGGCGAAGCAACCCATGGTGAATACGGAGACCGCGATACAATCGAAGTTGAGATGTATTCCGCCGAGCACAATCCGACCTATCTGTGGGTGGATTGGGCAGATTGGCTGACTCCGAACGATTCGACCCAGGAGGGAACGCAAATCGCGGTCTGGGCGAAGCCGCATCACTCCCCGAACGACTGGGAGACATACACGCAGGTTTGGGTACGTGTTGATTCCATTCCCAGTCCCTGCAATCCGCATTTCGTGATTTGGTTCGATTCGATCTTTCGCTGCGGCGATACGCTGGATGTGGTCGTCGTGGCCGAGGATCGTTGGCACAATGTCTATGGCACGGGCGTGAACGACCCGGTGAACGCTTTCCATGCGTGGAATGCGGGCAGGTATGATGTCGCCATCGTTCATGACACCGAGCCTCCGGTCACTCAGCTTTGGGGTATCGGCACGACGGACGATCCACGGACCGATGTGGTCATTAACCAGCAGACTCATTCCGTGACTATCCTTGGCGGCGCAGATGTGGATGTTTATCTACATGCGTTCAGCCAGGTGGGCGACGGCTCGCTCGAGCGGGTTGTATTCGAGTGGCGCCGTGAAGGCCAGGGTTGGGAACAGATCGGCACAGACTACGAGGGCGCGAATCCGCCGCTTTGCGAGGATATGATCCCGCCGCTACCGTGGTGGTGCGACACAGACCATCCGATTCTCTGGTCGCATCTGTGGGATATCTCAGGGCTTGACGGAGATGTCTATGTGCGCGTGTGGGGCGAAGACCTCTGCGCCAATGTACTGGCCATTGTGGACAGCTACACCGTGCACATTGACGCCACCCCACCGATGGCTCGCGTCTTCGTGTGGTATTCGGATGTGAATGTAGACACGGTTTATTGCGATCATTGGGATGAAGAGCAGGTTCCTGAGATGGTAAGTCGGTTCAGCACGCTCACGATTGGTGCGTGTCCTGATCCGACAACGCCTTGGGATATTTATGGCGCAACATGGTGGATGAAGCGCGCGACGGATTATCCATTGGGTGATTCGGCTTGGTGCTTCATTGGTGATGATTCCACCGCGCCGTTCTCGAAGCGCCCGGTGAACTTCTGGAATGGTTCCATCGGAGCATGCCCGTATCCGCAGCCGGGAGTCCAGTATGACATCGCCATTTTAGCGAACGACCGGCTCGGGAATGTGATGACCTGGGATCGCTTCTTGATGTTCGGCGAAGGCATGACCTATGAGGATAAGTGGGATAACCTTATCGCTCGTGGCTTCGTCAAGCGCTTCATGGTGATTGATACGACGGCGCCGGTCGCGTATGATTTGACTCTGTGGCCTGACCAGACACCCGATTCTTCGGTGATGTTCTTGACGGGCAATGTGCAGATTTCGGCGACGGTGGCGGATCCTGATGTAGTAGCCGTGACCTTTGGTGTGCGCGAGCTCGGCTACACAGGGCCGTTCACGGAAATTGAGCGTGTGGAAGGAGACAGCCTGCTTCCGCCGTTCGTGCCGGTTGAAGGCTACTGGAATACGGAGCTCCTTAATGGAACCTATGTCGTCGGCGCCTTCGGTGAGGACGATGTGGGCAATATTGACGGCAATCCGGCCGCTGGAGTGCCTCCGACGAACACGCGCACGGTCAATATTGATAATGCCCGTCCATGGGCGGGTATTGACAGCGTGATGCAGGAAGGCGTGAAGGTGACGACGCTTGAGCGTGGGACTGAGGCGGTCTTCTATGTGGACGCTGATGACAACTTCGGCCTGCGTCAGGTTGCTCTCTATTATCAAGAGGCTGGCGGGAATCCGGCTGTTTGGATCTTGATCGGAACCGAAACCGCCTGGCCATACACCTTCCACTGGACCGTTCCAACTACGGCCGTCGTTGGATGGACCTATCGGTTCGCCGCTGTGGCGACTGACCTCGTCTACTTGACTGACATGACAGACGGCCAGGGCAACTACATCGTTGACTGGATGGGTGAGATCACGGACAGCGATGCTCTCATCACTCTCTTCACAGTTGGCGGTCAGGACGCGACAACGAATCCGCATGTGAACGGCACGAATGTCGAGCTCACCGCTCACTTTGAGCCGAACCTTGATAACATCCGCTTCGTTTGGGTGCGTGGTGGTGACACAACGACCATCGGTACGATCCCCGTACCGCTTGGCAGCACCTCCGCCACCTGGGATGCTTGGGATGTGACCGCTCTGGCGGAAGGTCCGGGCATGGTGGGTGTGATCGGCTCGGCTGACCTTGGTGGCGAGCTTGTTACTATCGGTTACGACTACCGCAATGTCGTCATTGACCACGGCTTGCTGCTGGCACTGGGCGATCATGAACCGCTGTCTCAGGGATTGTTGGGTGGTTATTGTGCATTGTTTGATATGATCCAGTTGCCTGAGGATCTGATTGTTAAGTTCGATGACCCGCCTTCTGATCTTGATGAGGTCTACTTTGGTTGGAAGTCGGCGGCAGATCCCGACGACGAGGAGTTCTGGCACGCCATCGGTGAGGCGATCTGGGATGAGGCGACGGACAAGTGGGCCTATCAGTGGGATGTCCCTGACACTTGCCTCCTTATTTCCCTGCGAGCTATGGCCTATGACAAGTCCGTGCCAACGCCGAACAGAACCGATATCATCTTCGCTGATTCAGTTCGCATGGATAACTGTGCGCCGAATGTTGATATTACGAATGTTAACGGAGATCTCACGCCGGATGGCATGAGCATTCCAAAGGGCGAAGTGGTGACGATCGTCGCGACGGCCCTTGATCCGTTCAGCCAAGGTGGAAACTCCGCCATTGATTCTGTCTGCTTCTATTATGACCCGGCTCTTGAGTGGTTGCTCATTGGGTGTGCCGCTTCCGGGCCGAATTGGGAAGTCATGTGGAACACGGGTGGGGTTGATTTCGGAGATTACCAGCTTCGTGCCGTGGCATGGGACGAGGTCGGCAACTGCGGAGATACCCAGATCGCTATCCATATCACCGATGAGCTTTATCAGCGCGCCTACATCGTCGGTTTCGACCGCGATGATGAATATGGATGCCCGGACAGCATCTGGGCTTTGACAGACGATTGCGATCTGAACTACACTTCCAGTGTCCGCTTCCAGTACTCGGTGGATGAAGGACAGACTTGGGTGAGTCTGGGCGAGGATGTCACGGGTGAAGGATTCTGCAATGCTCTGTTGCAGATCCATATCTGGGGTGTCCAGGTTGAGTTTGACAACATCCCGGAGAACGCGATGTTCCGTGCTCTGGCCACCGACGAATCCGAGAACCGAGATCCTGCACCGCCTGTCTTCACTTGGGACGATGTACACGGAGCTTCCGATGTTGTCGTCTATGCCTATGACTGGGTGCAAGTGCCTGGTTTCCTGCCGGATCAGGTTCCGTGGGTCTTCAGTGTCCTTGAAGACTACAGTGAGACTTGTTTCAATGATCACGAGCTCGTGTGCGTGAATCCGGTTGAAGGCTCCCCGGGACTCTACGCTGGACAACTCAGTTCCGAGCGCACCAGTCCTTGCCGCATCACGAACGCGGATGGTGCTCTGACAATCTTTACGGCGAACTACAATCCCGAGGATGGTCACATGCACCTCTGGGTCTTTACACCGTCTCCGACTCCAGACTATCCCAATGCGGCGTTGCG
>DYHQ01000168.1 GCA_020724065.1 Candidatus Puniceispirillum sp.
CCTATCTAAACTACCGCCGAAAATCGAGACAACCTTTCGAGAAACGGCACTAGCAAAAATCTCGGACTATATCAAGCATCTCCTCTTCGGCTTGTTTCAGATTCCTGCTCTTGGGCCGCCGAGGTGATTTCCTCGAGGCGTATCTGAGCCGATGAAATGGCGGATGGCGCGGTTCTGGAGCATGTCTCGGTCAATTCTGGTATTTCTGTATCCGATTTGTCCTATCCATTGACCTCGGTTAAGTTGACTTTTGAGAGAGCTTTCTGTAAATTGAAGAGGACTCAAAGGCTCTCTTTTCAGGTTTTGCTGTGAACTCGATGGTCCCATTCAAGCTGCGTGCGGAGGGGTCGGCATGTTGCGCGTAACCTGCGGAAGCGATTATGCGATCCGTGGCGTCATTTACCTTGCCCTGCGTGCTCCGAAGGGCACGATGCTGATTAGCGAAATTGCCGAGGCTCATGACATCCCCGAGCGGTACTTAGCGAAGATCTTCCAAGGGCTGGCTCGACAGGGAGTTTTGCGGTCCGCCCGCGGGATAGGAGGAGGATTTGCGCTCGCCCGGAGGCCCGACCGAATCACGCTGATGGACATTGTCAAAGCGTGTGAAGGGCCGTTGCGCGTATCGAAGTGTCTGTCCAAAAAAGGCGAGTGCGATAAGAAGGAAATCTGCGGGATGTGTTATGTCTGGGAAGCGCTCCAATCGAATATTCTCTCCGCGCTGAAGCAAACCACCATTCAGGATATCCTGGACAAACTGGCCAAAGAAAAAGAGACCGCATAGCAATGGATACTCGGAATTTCTGGGAGACGGTAAAGGATACGGTGCGGGAAGGTGTGAAAGAGATGCAGGAAAAGGGAGAAGCGCTGGCTCACCAAGGCCGGCTGCGGCTCGATATTTTCAGCGCGCAGCGACGGCTGGACCACCTGCTCGAATCCTTGGGTCGCGTGTACGCCAATCGTGTCCAAGAAGGACAATCCGTTTCACCCGATGACACCGAGATGTCGGCACTCTTGGCTGATATCCGCAAGACCGAAGCGGAACTTGGCGACCTCCGAGAGGAATTGCGACAAGCCGCGCGGAAATCGCAAAACTAATCAAACCCTCATCGTTTGTCATTACCCTTTTTTGCAGCCAACGGGCTGCCACTTCGCTGCAGATATACCCCCTCCGACATTCCTGCGCCCATGATGGAACCGGTGCCGCTCACAAGAAGATTTCGCGCGTTGAGCGAGTGACTATGCCAATCAGCAAGACACATCATATAACATGAAGGTCGCTGCGGGGCATTTGGAAATCCGACTGGCTCTTGGCGCAAGCTTTGCGCAACAAATGGGTATCCTGTCAAATCAGAGTGACTAATGTCCATGGATGGTTTTCAACGAATTGCCATTGTTGGTCTTGGGGCGGTTGGGGCAAGTTTAGGTCTGGCCTTGAAGCGGGCTGCTTTCAGGGCTCGTCTTGTCGGCATTGATACTGCCGAGACTCTTATCAGAGCGAAGCAAATCGGCGCGGTGGATGAGACATTCACTTCCTGGCGGGACGGAATTGCCGGAGCCGACTTCGTGCTTGTGAACACTTCGATGCCGGAGACGGGTTAGAGTGTGCCTGTCCCGATTTTTTTCAAGGTGTCCCTACGCTAATGACCCCTGCCCAGCAGAAAGATATGGAGGTGTTTGGGCGGGTCAAAGCCATGATGTCCACGCTGGGCGCTCATGTTTTCGGAATCACACCGGAAGCGCATGATCAAGTTTTCGCAGAGATTCAGCAGCTCCCGCGCCTTGTAACGATGGCTTACCTTGACCTTGTCTTCTCAAAAGATGCTGCCGAACGACCCTTTGCTGAGACCTTTGACCAAGTTCTACGGACTCAGTTCCAAGATTTATCGGAGAAAGCGAGGGATTGGCACGAAGAGATCGCTGCCAATCGTGATAACATCGTCCCCGCGCTTCATGCTCTTGCGGGTCGTTTGGAATCCCTGGCTGAAAAGTTAGTCCAAGGCAATGCCGACGCGGAGATTGAGACCGAAAAAAATCGTGCTGTCAGCTTCTGAGAAATCAGGGCTTCCGGTCTCCGATCCCTGGAGTCTGGGTATCCCTTCCCGGTGCAGACTCCTCTCTTTCCTGCATCGCGGAGGTTCTCGCTCGCTCCAACATTGTCGCCAAGGAAGTGGAGACCTCACGACGCGATGAACGATGCTTCGTCGAGATATTGCTTGAGAGCGAAACCGACGCTGAGACGGCCTTCAAACGACTCAAAGGCGCGGGATTTCTCACGGGGAAGTTCAACTAAACAATCCGCGGAGTTCCACTGAGCGAATTTGCTTATGTCGCACGACCCAGATTTTGCTGACGAAGAAACACTCGCTCTGCCCGAAGTCGAGGAATGGCATCATGGAGAGTTCGAGCGGATTGCCATCATCGGTGTCGGAATGGTGGGGGGTTCCGTCGGTCTGGCTCTGCGTGAGTCGGGTTTTCATGGGCAAATCACTGGTCTGGACAAGAAAGAAATTCTGGATGAAGCGCTCGCTGTGGGTGCGATTGACCGAGCGGTAGGGGACCTGGCGGAAGCCGTGCCATCGGCGGACTTGGTGGTCATTGCCACTCCGATTCTTGAGACATGCAAGCTCCTTCCGACGATTCTGCGCATCGCGCACTCAGGCGCCGTTGTGTCCGATACCGGTGGAACGAAAGTCGAGGTGTGCTCTTTGGCCGCGCGCACAAAGAAAGCTCGCGGTGTCTTCATCGGCGGCCATCCCTTAACGGGCACAGCGCGTACGGGCTTAGCCAACGCTTCCGCGGAACTCTTTGCCGGTGCCCACTATGTTCTGACTCCGCTTGAGAAGACAAGCTGGCATCATCTCGACTCCATGAAATGGTGGGTCCGTCAACTGGGTGCTTCGCCGCTGGTGCTGGAGCCTGCCCAACATGACCGCCTCGTCGGTGTCATCAGTCATTTGCCATTTCTTCTCACCCTTGCCCTGACCGAATGGGCGGGTGACATTTCGGCGACATCTCCCATTCTCTCCAAGCTTGCTCAAGGCGACTTCCGCGAGATGTTGCGCTTGCTCGATGGCAGCTATGAAGCCTGGGACAATCTGCTCCAGACCAACAAAGAGGAAATCCTGAAGGCATTGAAGCGTTTCCGTCGGTTGCTGGAAAACTGCGAGGCTCAATTGCGTGAAGGCGACCTTATGGAGACCTTCCGGCGTGCTCATGCTTTTCGCAGTCAGGTATTGCGCGAATCGGCAGGGGGTTGGGATGCGCGCTCCGAGTTGATTATCATGGCACCTGATCGCCCCGGCACTTTTGCCCGCATCACGACACTTCTTGCGGAGCATCAGATTAGTATCCGCGATATGCGCGTTACTTATGTCCGAGAGACTCTCGGTGGGAATTTGCGATTGGTGGTTGCCACGCCCTCTCAAGCGTTGATGGCGCTGGAACTGCTTCGGAAGGAAGGATTTGATGTGCGTCCGAAGGAATAGAATCCGTTGGCGGAAAAGAGAAGAGCCTCGGTGTGGGATGGCACGTTCGCATGTTAAAGCCCGCATACGGGGTCTTCCTTTCCAGGGACGAAGAACCCATCTACAACGGTGCTATATTTGCATATAAAAGGTATTATTGCATAGTACTTGGTGATAAATCCATTGTTTCTGTGAAGTTTGCAAATGGTCTATTGTTTGTACCTTGCGAGGTCGGTTTTGAAGTTTTTCTGGTCTTTTTGCAGGGGTGTCGTATTTATCGGACGGAATTTTTTAAGAATTGAATTTTTCTCTTGACAATAAGGGCTTAACTCTTTATCTTATGGGCGTAGATTTTCGTTGTTTTCTTAGGGAGGCCGTTATGTATCGTATTCCGTTGTTTTTCATGGTCTTTTGTGCGCTGCCGCTCCGCCTTGCCTACAGCCAAACCCTCTTCGGCCTCCCCTTGGCTGATACCATCCATGTCACCACGGGAACCTATACTATGGCCGTGGATGATGAAAACAAGGAAAAGCTATGGTTTCTCTATTTTAGCAATCCATGGGAAGCATGGGGAGGAAATTGGCATCCCGCCTTGGTTTCTACGGAGGGGGATACCTTTCCCCTTCCCGAATGGACAACCAGCATTACGGTGGGAAGCGGCTTTCTCTTCACTACAGGCAATCATGGTCCGGGAGACCCGGATACTGCTCGCCATTGGCTCTTCATCTGGAACAAACAGGGGCGTCTACTGCACCAAATGCCCATGGGTGGAACCATTGGTAGCGTGCCCTATCAATGGCGGCCCGCAGGAGACATCATTGCGATGTGCGACATGCACTATAATCCCAATGACCATGCCTTTGATGATGTTGAAAAAGGCGGATTCTACTTCACCTCTTTTCATTATGCGGCCGTTTGCAAAGCTACCATTTATCGGGATTCAGTCTGGGTGGAACATCAATTTACTCCTAATGCTTACCACCATGGGATAGTCCGTTGCTTCGGGCTTGTGCATGAGCGTTCCTATCAGGGGGGCGTCTGGCTAACTAGTGAGATCGACGGTTCTCCAGCGCACAGCCCCATTTATGTCTATCCGGATACCGTCACTGGGGGACCTGAGCAGGAGTTGGAAGTTGCGCGCCCGAGAATCGGCCTGATTTACAGCCTGGCTGGCAACATGGAGGAGGGCTTGTGGGCTTTGGGAGGATGGCCGCCCGACGACAATTATCGCTGCACGGCCTATCTTTTTCGCAATCCCGTATCGGTGGACATCACCTTTTCCCAAGTGCAGCCTCTTGTCCCTTCTCTCTATCCCAATCCGACGAACAGTTGGTTTGTGCTTTCGGGGCTGCCTAACAGACAACATGATGTAGTGGTTTACAATCTTTTAGGGCAGGCGGTCTATCAAGTCCGGGTGAATGGCACGACGGCGCATGTAGCGGCTCCGTGGCCGACGGGGCTTTATTTTGTGCAAGTGGATAACCTTCCTGCTTTGAAACTTCAATTGCTACGCTGATTTCTTCGGGCGGGTCACAGAACCACAGCTGTCTCAATGTTTATCCTTGAAAATTATTTATTTGGAAGTTAGCCGA
>DYHQ01000025.1 GCA_020724065.1 Candidatus Puniceispirillum sp.
TTGTGATCATCTCGCCCAATGGTGCAACGGATACACTCAAAGAGGGTGATCCATATGTTGAATACTCCAGTGACCACATCAAGTACACGAAGCTGCCACCTCAGACACCTGGCCGATACACGGTCAATGTGACTGTCTGGGACTGCGTGCGCAATAGTGGCACCATTTCCTGGCCGTTCTTCGTAACACCGGATGTGCCGGCGGTAACTTTCGCGGCCAACGAGGGCGAATGCGAATATGACGGCTTCTGGAATCCGGATCGGCCCTTGACCGTGCAGGCTCGCATCATTGAGCAGCCGTACGCCGATGTAACCCGCGCCGGCATCTGCTTGAACATCTATCGTATCTTCAATACCGAAGAGGGTGCGCAGGAAGAACTGCTTGTACCTTGCCTTGGATACGAAATAATACGAGGAGAGCTGCGTGACGGACTGGGAGACGATATCACAATAGAGGCTACCCCAAGCCTTGATCCCGGTGATGCAGACATCGCGATTCGCTTCGAGCTGGTCGTGGCGGATGTCTTTGGAACAACAACCAGCCCGAGCAAGACCTATCAAATTGACCGCTTGGCGCCGTGGATCGAGTTCTTGTCGCCAGCTCCGCTGGTTGCTGAAGGTCAGGCCGTGACAATCCAGGCTGCCTACGGTGACGAGCTACCTCCGGCTGTTGCAGGTGTTCCTGGCGGCGAAGGCGGCAAGAGCGGCACCGTGAGTCGCACCTTGACCGGCGCTCCGCAGCGGAGTGCTACCATCGGGACTGCAGTAAATCGTGCTCAGCGCAGTGGTGGAACAACTGATGCAGGCAAGTTTGGCGCGTGGACCAGTGTAATCACTGGCACCACGGACGACTTTGACGGGAACTCGGGTGTTGATCTCACCAGCGTACGGCTGTGGCTGCGCGGTCCCGGCGGCGAGATCTACCAGCTTGAAGACAGTACGGGCGTCGTGGATGCAATGGGTGTATCGTGGACAGGAATACTGCCGCGTGGCGAATACACGGTCACGCTGTGGGTTGCGGACTTCGTGTGCAACGAAGCTTCGGCGACCTGGAGCTTCCGTGTGGCTAACGGAGTATGTCCGACCATCGCCTTTGACCAGCCCTACTATGTATCGTCCATGCCGCATACCTTCACGATGCATGTCACGGATCAAACTGGCGTTGACGCGAACAGCCTCGTGCTGCGTGTCGAGAAGCACCAGCGTGTGACCACGGATAGTTCACAGTTCGAGCATTACATCCTGCTGACTGACAGGGCGCCGATTACCTGGGATGCCGAAGGCGGTATCGTGACTTATGACGCCAACTTCTTCCTTGAGAACACTGACCGAATCAAGGACATCGGTGTCCGTCTGACGCTTTGCGCGGCGGATCTTGACGCGAACCTGTGCTGTTCTTCGCAGAACTATACTGTGGACATTGATCGTCCGACGATTGATGGCGTGACTCCGTCGCCGGAGATTCCGCTGGCAATCAACTCCCGGCCGACATTCACGGTGAACTTCCATGAGGAAGCCGGAACAGGATTGGATGCGGATGCGGTGACGATCACGCTTTCGACGCTGGGTGGAGTTGTCATTGAGGGCACAGACACCGTCTATGTTTCAGGGACCGGCACCGTGGGCTGGGTAACCTTCCAGCCGGCTGAGGGTCTGGAATCGGGTCAGTACATCCTGCGTGCAACGGTGGCGGATCTCAGCGGCAATGTGGCGATGGCTGAGTGGGTCTACCGTGTCGGCACACCGGCCCCTGTATTGACAGGTAAGAAGTCGTACTCATGGCCGAACCCATTCGTGCCTGGTGAAGTGGCCACCTTTGAGCTGGGTGTCGCCGGAGATGGAATGGCCTTCGTCATGATCAAGATCTACGACTTCGCAGGTCAGTATGTGGCGACGGTGTACGAAGGTCAGTATCAGCCCGGCCAAGCCGTGGTTTGGAATGGCGTCAACGCCAATGGTCAAGAAGTGGCCAACGGCGTGTACCTGGCGCATATTACGATCGAGGCCGGTGGCAAGGTCTCGGATGAAATCTTGAAGATCGCCTACAAGAAGGTGAAGTAAACTAACAGAGGGTGGTGGGGTCGGCTGCCAAGCGACCCCACCGCTTTGGAAGAGATTAAAAGTTCTATCCTCGTTCGACAGGAGGAGGGATATTATGTACCGATATCGGGTGATCGTGCTGAGCGTAGTCCTCGCAGTTATCGCGCTCGCCACGGCTGGTTTCGCACAGAATTACGCCGATCCATGGCTTCGCATGGGTGTTGGAGCCAAAGCGATGGCGATGGGCGGTGCCCAGACGACGGTCGCGGAAGACGCTACGGCGGCCTACTGGAATCCAGCGGCTCTGGTAGGCTTACACAAGTTCGAGGCCTCGCTCATGTACACCGCAGGCATGAAGGCCGAACGGAACTACAATTATGTCAGTGCTGCCATGTGCTTGGACCGCATTGGTTCGTTCAGCCTCTCCTGGTTGAACGCTGGGATTACTGGCATTCCCATGCGCACGGGAAATACGGAGAATCCTGACGGGGTATTCGATGTCGCATCGAATGCCTTTCAGTTGTCCTATGCGCGAAAGCTCGCTCAAATCGCCTTCGGAATTTCCGCCAAATACCTTCAGGAGGACTTGGCGGATAACGACGGCTACGGCATTGACGCCGGAGTGCTCATCCCACTCTATGATGAGTTCTTCGTCGGAGCAATGATCCGAGATTTGGACGGCCAGCATGGGAAAGACCGCCTTCCCTATGAATGGCGCACGGGGGTGGGCATTCTTCCCTGGAAAACGGTGACTTTGACCGCTGATTTCGTCAAAGTGAAGGAAACTGAAGCGACGGCTTGCGTTGGCGGTGCCTTCAATTTCGATGTCACGGACGAGACCAGTTTCTACTTAGCAGCCGGGATGAATGACATGCTGCGCGAGACGCGTGGGTTTACCGCGGGCCTGGGATTCAATTTCGCCAACTGGGCCATTCAGTATGCCTATGTGACGGAGCCTCAAGAATTCCTTGATCAGAATCACCGACTCTCCGTGAATTTCTACTTCCGGGAGCCGTGCTGGCCGATGCGGAGTATTTTCGGTTCACTGAAGCGCGAACTCCAACCGCCTCCCCCCATGGTCCCTCGTCCTCCTGAAGGTCCGAAGGAGTTTATCCATCGTTACATCTTCGAGGGAAGTCCTTCAATGAAGCTCTCGCTGGAGATCTTGCGACCGACGCAGAAGGACAGCATTCGGCGTGTATGGGAAGAGGTGGGCGGCACCATTTCCTTCCCCGGAGTCAATTTCGCTGTGGGCTCGCCGGAAATCACCGACGAATTCGCGCGCGTGCTTGATGGAGTCGCGCAGTTGATTAATGAGCACCCGGAAATTCAGCTCCTCGAAGTTCAGGGACATACGGACAACACGGGCACCGATGCGATCAATATCCCGTTGTCCAAAGCGCGCTCCGAGTCCGTGAAGAACTACCTCATTTCGCGTGGGGTTGATGGGAGCCGTCTGGAGGCCAACGGATATGCGAGCACAAAGCCGGTGGCGTCGAACGCAACACCGGAAGGCCGTTATCAGAATCGCCGCGTTGATATTGTCCGCAAACGGTAACCCTGCTTTGGCAATCTTATCCGGAAAAGAGCACTGACTGTTGGTGCTCTTTTCTGTTTTTGGAAGTGGAGAATAGCAGATCGGGAATTTCTCTCTTGTTTAAGTCTGGAGGCTCAACATGATCAAAGGAACACCTTGGATTGTGGCTCTTGGCATGCTCGTCTTCGGATTGGCTGGAAAAGCATTTGCCGAAACGGACAGCGCCAAGTATTTGATTAGTGTCATCACTGGCAAGACACCTTACGCCTACTTCGGTTCAGCGATTCAAGGCGGCGTTGATTGGATGGCGTCTGGGAAGAGATATGTCGCGGTGGGGGCATCGGGAGGAGTGGGAGGTCCGGTTTTCTTGGGTGCCGTCTATCTCTTCGACACGCTGGCGGACGAGGCACCAGCCATAACTCTGAATGGAATCGAAGACGGCGACCTCTTCGGTTATCGCCTATCGGGAGGCAAGGACATGAACGGTGACGAAACCCCGGATTTGGCCGTATCGGCCCCCTACGGTCGCACAGGTCCTCAGAAGCCGGGAAAGGTCTACTTGTTCATGGGTGGCCAGGAATTCGCAACAGCGAAGCCCATAGCCCTGTCAGCGGGCGAATCGAGTGATGGGTTCGGATTGTCCATCTGTTTGGACGAGGACTTGAATGGCGATGGCCTTTTCGACTTGGTTGTCGGGGCACCCTACTCAAATCGGGGAGGGGCGGTGGCAGGCACGGTCTATATCTGGTGGGGCACCAAATCACTCAAGGACGGGGCGAAGCCCGATGTCATTCTGCGTCAAGGGACGACCAATGATATGTTCGGTACCTCTTTGTCCGCTGGCGACATCAATGGGGACGGCCAGGCAGATTTGGTGGTTGGCGCACCTTTGCACAATATCGGTGAGACGCTGCCCGGCTCGGTCTTCATTTATTTCGGAGGTTCCAAGGCCAAATGGAACGAGCCCTCTCTCGTTCTACATGGTGAAGCCACAACTTTCCAAGACTATTTTGGCGCATCCGTCAGAATCGTTGGAGACATTCATGGCGATGGAGGCTCAGACCTACTCGTGAGTGCCCCCAAAGTGAAGGTCACGATCGGCGATGAGGGCAGGGTCTACCTTTACTCGGGCGGTCAGACTCTGGATGCGAAACCTGATCAGATACTGAATGGAGGTACGAGCCTAAGCCATTTTGGTTCCGCCGTCTATGCAGCAGGTGATCTCAATCGAGATGGAAAGGCCGACTATGTTGTTCAGTCGGAAGATGCCGCAGAAGGGCGCGGCGTACTTCACTTCTACTATGGCGGCTGGGAAATTCCTTTCTACGAGATGACGGGTGAGACTGTGGGAGACAGACTGGGAAATAGTCTGGCGCCACTCGGTGATTTCAATGGAGACGGAACAGAAGATATGGCGGTTGGCGCGCGATGGAATGACGCGAGCGGGCGGGATGGAGGGAGAGTCTATATTCTCTCTTTTCCGCACTAAGCACCAAGGCCAAGAGAAAATCGGCAAGGGGAATCGTTTGATTCTCTGTTCATCGGAAGTGCAATCGTAACTGAAATTGATTGGTCGAATCTTTCTATGCGAGGCCGAGGGATCAGCCCGGCGGTCTCGTTTTTGTTTTGATTGATTTTTGTTCTCAATATTTGTATATTACAAATTTAAGAAATCACCTCTATCTCTCTTAAGCATATGATAACTAACTCTTTACAAGAAAAGGTTCGCTCAAGAACCCTTCGAGTTGGAATCGTGGGTCTGGGGTATGTTGGCCTGCCGCTGGCCGTCGAATTTGCGCGGAAAGGAATTACCGTTGTCGGAATTGAGAAAGACGCGCGCAAAGTGGCAAAGCTCAATCAAGGACAAAACTACATTCTTGATGTGAACAACACCGAGCTTTCCAACCTCGTGTCGCGAGGATTGCTTTCGGCGACAACAGACTATTCTGCAGTTGGGCAGTTGGATTCGATTTCCATTTGCGTGCCGACTCCGCTGAACAAAACGGGCGATCCCGACATCTCGTATATCATTTCTGCTCGCAATGAGATGATCAACCACCTGAAGCGCGGAACGGTGATTGTCTTGGAAAGCACGACCTATCCAGGAACGACAGAAGAAGTCATTGCCCCTGCGTTTGAGGAAGCCGGATTCAAGATCGGCGAGGATATCTTCATCGCTTTTTCGCCGGAGCGAATGGATCCGGGCAATCCAATCTATGGAACGCGCAACACCCCCAAAGTCATCGGGGGTATGACGCCGAAGTGTCTCGAGATGGCCTCGGCCGTTTACAGTCTCGCCGTTGACAAGGTCGTTTCGGTTTCTTCGACTCGAGCCGCAGAACTGGCAAAGCTCTTGGAAAACACTTTCCGCTCGATCAACATTGGCCTCGTCAACGAACTGGCAATTATGTGTCATCTTTTGGAGGTTGATGTTTGGGAGGTCATTCGCGCAGCCGCCACGAAACCTTTTGGATTCATGCCGTTCTACCCCGGCCCGGGTTTGGGCGGGCACTGCATCCCCATTGATCCGATTTACCTTTCTTGGAAGCTCAAAACATTTAATTATCGCGCTCGATTCATTGAGCTCGCGAGCGAGATCAATACCCACATGCCCGAGTATGTCGTTCACCGCATCACTCTGGTTCTGAACGACCGTCAACGCTCGGTCAAAGGTTCAAGGATTTTGGTTTTGGGTGTGGCATATAAGCGCGACATAGACGACATGCGTGAATCGCCTGCTCTGGACATTATTGAACTCCTGACGAAGCAAGGAGCGCAGGTGCAGTATCACGACCCGTATATTTCCCGAGTGGCGATTGGTGAGAGGTCCTTTGAATCGGTGGAGCTGTCGGACGAAATGCTGACTTTTCAGGACGCGATCATTATAGCGACCGACCACACCAAAGTGGACTACGAACGGGTGGTGAGGCATGCGAAGTTGGTTTTCGACACGCGCAACGCCACAGAACGAGTCGGTTCGCAGAAGAACATTGTCAAGCTCTAAATCAATGACACGAGTTCGTGACATCATTGAGTTGATTCGACCGCAGCAATGGATCAAGAACGTGGTGGTTTTTGCGGCGATTCTTTTTTCGCCGGCACGCGTTGCTGTCGAGAATCCTTTCGTCATTGTTAAGGTATTTCAGGCTTTCTTGGCTTTTTGCTGCCTTTCAGGAGCGATCTACTCGTTCAACGATTGGAAGGACCTTGAAACTGACAAACAGCACCCGGCCAAGTGCAAGAGGCCCCTGCCTTCAGGGCGAATTTCACCCACCGTCGGGTTGCTGATTTGCGCGGGTTTGGCGGTAGGAGGGCTTCTTTGGGCTTTTGTTTTGGATATCTGGTTCGGTTGGATCGGGGTCGTGTATGTCATCATCAATTTGGCCTATTCGCTGGGTCTGAAGCAGATTGTCATCTTGGATGTCCTGGTCCTCTCGATGGGATTCGTGCTTCGGGCGATGGGGGGAATCGCCGTCATTTGGCGTTACATTCCCGATTTTTATCTATCGTATTGGCTGCTTCTATGTGCGTTCCTGCTGTCTCTCTTTTTGGCTCTTGCCAAACGCAGGCACGAGATTGTCCTCCTGGGTGAGCAAGCCGCATTGCACCGTGCATCACTCCTGCATTATTCGACCGTTTTCATTGACCAGATGTTGGCTGTACTTGGAGCCACAACCCTTTTGGCCTACAGTCTCTACACGATTTCGGATGACACTCTCAAGCACTACGGAACGCGAGCACTTTTTTGGACGATTCCCTTCGTCGTTTACGGCCTTTTCCGCTATCTTTACCTGATTTACAATCGTGTGCAAGGAGGCGATCCGACGCAAATTCTGCTGCGGGATCGGCCCACGATAATCAATGTGCTGCTTTGGATTCTTAGTGCGGCACTGATTGTGTATTTTCTTTCTCGGTGAGATATTCATGAAACGCGAAGCTTTCCCCTTGATCCTGACATGGTTGATTTTCAGCCTTGTTCTTGCGGGATGTGAATCTGGCAAGGATGGAGGAGGCCGAGTGTCTGGGAGCGTTTCTCTGGACGGAGGAACCTCGCCTGCTGGAATCACCGTTGAACTTTTTGCCAGCGGCTCAAACGAACCGATTTGGGCAATTCAATCCAGCCACCCGTGCATTGGTTTTCCTTACTCGCCTGCCGCTCATTTTGACTGGAGACTTCAACAGCCATCCTACGGAACGACGACCGATGCGGGCGGCAGCTTCAGTATCGCCGATGTCGCCGACGGAATCTACATCCTTTGCGCCCGCCTTGACAGTTTCGGCTGGAATTCACCGGTGACGGTGATGGTCCAAGGAAGCGATGTTGCCGTGAATCCTATTTCTCTCCATCGAGAGACAACTTTCAGCTTTCAGTCACTTCAGCAGAACACGACTTTTGAAGAAGATCATCATTATGTGTTCAACGGGACCGTCAATGTGGATGTCGGTGTGACGCTCAGCATCAATCCCGGAGCCGTGCTTCGCTTCGCGCAAGACCAACGAATGATCGTGAAGGGGACTCTGATTGCCAACGGCACACCGGAAAAGTGGATTGTATGGACATGTGAATCGGATACAGTCATCAGCGCTCACTGGTATATGGTTCAATTTACCTCTGCGGCAACGGCTCCGCAGTTCTCCTATAATCGTATGGAAGGCATGGATCAGGCGGTGAATTCTTCGACGTCCGGTGGGAGCCTTGACCATTGCTTCTTTCGCAAAGTGAATGCCGAGGGCGTGACCGTTTCCGGTGCCGCACCTCAGATCCGTAACTGCATTTTCTATGATGTCGGTGGAAGTGGAACGAAGGTCAATGTTGCCTCCAGCTTCCAGGTCGAATCGAATCTCTTCTACACCAATGATGCCTATGGCGTGGTGATTTATGATTGCGATGGAGGAAATGTGCGAAACAACTGGTTTGAACAATGTGGAATCCGTGGATACGAAGGGGCGGCGAATATTCTGCTAAGCAATGATGTTCAGTTTGCGCGCAATCGAATCACTGACTGCTATCACGGGATATATTTTGGCTCAAAGTGCGACAGTACCAATCTGATTCAGGCGAATTACTTCACGGATGTATTCAAAGGCATTCTCGTGGGATTTACACCGGATAATGCAGGCGCATCCTATCCAACGCTTCACTATAATTGTTTCACGAATGTCGAAGACTATTGCGTTCAAGTGGCTTCATGCCAGTTCAACAAGAACCATAACCTTCAGGCTCAGCAAAACTACTGGGGTACGGTCAGCGAGTCGGCGATCAATGAGTGTATTTGGGATGGCCAGGACGAGGATTGTCCTTTTGTCATCATCACTTCTTTTCTTTCATCCTGTCCGGACAGTGCTGGAATAACCTGCTGATAGCTGCATGCAGTATTTGGGAAAAGATGTCGTCACGCACGGTTCTCTGCTTCATCTGAATCGCGACACCGCCTGGCGGAGACTGCGTTCGAGAGCCAAGCAAGGAATTCGAAAAGCACAGCGCGCTGGCGTGCGTATGGTGGAAAGCCGTGACCTCAGTCTGATGGCGAAAGTCTGGTATGACCCGGATACGCTGACGGATCATCTGGATGAAAGTCAGAAGCTCTTTCTTGCCTATATTGGCGAGGAACTCGTCGGTGGAATTATTGTGACTCCCGTCACTTCAAACACCCTTTTCTATCACTATGGAGGCACAACGGAGAGGGGACGGCGCCATGAAGTGAATGCCTATCTCTTCTGGCACATCGTGGAGACATTTGAAAACAGTCCCTATGAATATCTGGATGTCGGCGTTTCTTACCGGGAAGAATTGCAGCACTACTTTCAAAAATATTGCACCCAATCTTATCCCATACTTTTTCATCCGCCGTCTCCCGATGTGCGCCCTTCGCTGCACATTAATCCATTCGAGAATGAAGATTTACATTGGGAAGCACCGACCGCGCCTCCGATCAATACGCAGCTTCTGGATTATTTCGAGGCGGAATTTACTTTTCTGCCTTCGGGCTTGTTCGCCCTCCAGTCGGCGTTTCGTGCTCTGGATCTCAAGCGAGGGGCGACGATTATGGTGAAATCGTCTCTCGGTCTTCAAAGCTATATCGCGGGTCTAAAGGAAGCCTTCGGAAGAGACTACAATTTTGTGGCGGCGGGCGAGGGAGCGACGGCGGTGCTTGTGTGCCACCGCTGGGGAGTGATTGATGCGTCTGTCGAGGAGTTCTCACAGGGCACGATTCCCCTCATAGAGGACTGCCGAGATACCTTGGATGCCGAGGGGCATGGAATCCGTGTGGGTGGTTTTGGAACCCTGTCGGTTTTAGACTTCGCCCGGTTGTTTCCCATGCAGTTCGGCGCACTCCTCTTGGGGAAGTATTTTGACGATCGGGAGGTGTGGGATCGCTTTCACTGTTTGGATGTGACGAAGCGCAACATCGTTCGAGAGCAACTTCTCATCCATTGGCCGCAACGAGACTCCTACGCGGCGCGTCGCCGGGAGAATTGGCGCTACCTGAAAGAGCTTTTCCATTTGGTGGGAATGAAACCGGTGTCGGCGCAGGAAGAATCACAATCTCCCACCGCTTTTCTTCTGCAGTGTGAGGAACCTTATGGTGCGGAGAAAGTCGCAAAACGGTTGGCGGATTTTGGCATTTCCGTGGAACTGGACACGGCGGAACAAATCCTTGCCCTGCCTTGCCACGAAGGGCTGGCGACAGGACAGCTTGATTATATGTTTGGAGCTTTCCGGGGAATGATCAATCCCTGTTATGTTTTTCGGCGAAAGGATCCGGCGGAGGCGATTTGAAGAAGAGATTCCACTATCTGGTGACGGGAGGCGCCGGTTTCATCGGTTCAAACATCGTTGCCGAGCTTGTCGAACGCGAGGAGAAGGTCACGGTCTTCGACAATTTTGCCACAGGCAAGCATGAAAACCTGGCCCCCTTTTCTTCCTCGATGACCCTATATGAAGGAGACATTCGCAGCTACCATCAGGTGCGCGAAGCGATGGAGGGTGTAGATTATGTTCTGCATCAAGCGGCGCTGCCCTCCGTGCCACGCTCTGTGCGTGACCCCATCACTTCGAATCAGGTCAATGTGGACGGAACTTTGAATCTCCTCGTCGCCGCTGCCGAGATGAAGGTGAAGCGATTCGTTTATGCTTCCTCCTCCTCTGTCTATGGAGATCATCCCACCCTTCCCAAAATGGAAGAGATGACGCTCAATCCACTTTCGCCCTACGCGGTCGCCAAGCTAACAGGCGAAAAATATTGCCGGGTTTTTGCCAGTCTGTACGGCATGGAGACGATCGCTTTGCGCTACTTCAACATTTTTGGACCGCGCCAAGATCCGACTTCACAGTATTCCGCCGTGATTCCCCGATTCATTACGGCGCTGAAACACAAAGAACCGCCGGTAATCTACGGAGACGGCCACCATTCTCGGGATTTCACTTTTGTCTCGAATGTGGTCGAGGCGAATCTGCTCGCTTGCCGGGCTTCCGGCGTGGCGGGAGAGGCGTTCAATGTGGCTTGCGGGGATCGTTTTTCCCTGATCGAGCTCATCGGATGCCTTCAGGAAATTATGGGAGTGAATATCGAGCCGAGATTCGAAGCTCCACGCCCGGGGGATGTGCGCCATTCGCAGGCCGGCATCGGAAAAATCATGTCTGCGATGGGCTATCAGGTGAAACACGATTTCCGTCGCGGTCTTGAGAAAACGGTGAAATATTTCTTGGAGAGCAACCAGTGAAAGTCCCCATGATTGACCTGAAAGCCCAGCATGCTACGATTCGAGGCGAGGTTCTGGCGGCGGTTCATGAGGTGTTCGAGGATCAGTATTTCATTCTGGGGCCGCGGGTCAAGTTGCTGGAGGAGCGGATAGCGGAGCTCTGCGGAGTTCATCACGGCATCGGGGTATCGTCGGGCTCGGACGCCATTCTACTGGCTCTCATGGCGGCAGGTGTCGGACCGGGAGATGAAGTGGTGACAACACCCTATTCTTTTTTCTCGACGGTCAGTTCGATTGTCCGTTTGGGAGCAAAACCCGTCTTGGCGGATATTGAGCCGGAGACATTCAATCTCGATCCGAGGAAAGTGGCCGCCGTCTGCACTCAGAATACGCGCGTTATCATGCCGGTGCATCTCTTTGGACATCTTGTTGATGGCCAAGAGTTTCAATCTGTGGCCAAAGAGAAGCGGGCCGTCTTGGTCGAGGATGCCGCTCAGGCGATTGGTGCCCACGGAGCAGGATTTCGAGCCGGACAAATCGGTTCTATGGCCTGTTTTTCGTTCTATCCCACAAAGAACTTGGGTGGAACCGGTGATGGAGGTATGGTTACAACGAGCGATGCCGACTTGGCTTCGAGTTTGCGCATTCTCCGGGTGCATGGCGGCCGTGACAAATATGTGCACCTTCGCGTGGGCATCAACGGACGGCTGGACGAATTGCAGGCGGCCGTCCTCCTGGTGAAACTGCCGCATCTGGCTCGGTGGAATGAGGTGCGACGACTTGTGGCCGAACGCTACGGGGAGGGATTGTCGGGGCTTCCCTTGATTTTGCCTGTGGAACGGCCGGGATTCTATCACACCTACCATCAGTTTGTTGTGCAATTGGAAGACCGTGATCGTCTTAAGTCTCACCTCCAGAGTCATGACATCGGCTGCGATATCTACTACCCGATTCCGCTGCATCTGCAGGAATGCTTTCGAGATTTGGGCTATGCACCGGGAGATTTCCCCATGGCGGAACAATGTGCACGGAAATCTCTGGCGCTTCCCATCTACGCGGAGCTGACGGAAGACAAACAAAGTGAGGTCATTGCCCGGATAAGAGACTTCTTCGGCCGGGCGCATGTTTAACCAGTTGACGCACATGGCAGGGATTCCGATACAATCGCGATGGGTTGGACTGCTCTCGCAGGCCTTGGATGTGTTTCTCACGGCGGTGTCGTTCTCGATTTCGTTTGGCCTTCGTGCTCAGATAAGAACATGGTACCTGTTCGGACAGGCGCTCGATGTTCGCGACTATTTGAGTTCGCTTCTTGTGATTGTCGTGATTTGGTGGCTTTTTTTCGACCTGCAAGATGCCTACTCTCCCCAGCGCAATCCTTCGCTCTTCTTCGATTTCAAGAGTGTTCTTCGGACAGTCTTCTTCGGCATATTGGCGCTGTTTACCGTCGCGTATCTTCTGCGCATCACTCTCCCACCACGCAGCGTCCTCGCTCTCTTTGTCACTCTGAACATACTACTACTGCTCACAGGGAAGGTCTTCTTTTTCTTCCTGCGACATTATCTCAGAGGTGCGAGGACTCTTCAGCGTACGGTTCTGATTGTGGGTGCGGGAGAAAAGGCCGGGCGCTATATCAACGCAATGCGCCAGCATTCGGATTGGGCGGTTGGAGTCATCGGATTCATAGAAAACGACCCGAGGAAAATCGGCGAGCAATACTATGGGGCTACAGTACTTGGCGCACCGCCGGACATGCCGGCCATCCTGCACCGTTATGCCATTGATGAGGTCGTCTTCGCCGTTCCCACACGCCAGTTAGAAGAGTGCGTAGACATGTTTGCCCTGTGTGAACAAGAGGGAGTGCGCACTCTGATTATTTCCGATTTCTTCAGCGGGCTGATTTCGCGCGTTGAAAGTGATGTGATTCACGGCATCCCGGTCCTGATCTACTCGACCACACCTCTCATCAAGGAGTGGGAGCTTCTGCTTAAACGCCTTTTCGATATCGCGTTCTCTGCAGCATTGTTGATTCTATTCTTCCCTCTCTTCGTGACCATCGCCGCGGCGATCAAATTGACTTCGAAAGGTCCGATCTTCTATCGTTGGCAGGTTGTTGGAATCAACAAGAAAAGATTCACAGGCTTCAAGTTCCGAACGATGATCGTCGGCGCGGACCGGATGAAGGAGCTTCTGCTGGACAAGAATGAGATGCAGAAGGTCGTTTTCAAGATGAAGAACGATCCGAGAGTCACGCCGGTTGGGAGAATTCTTCGCAAATTCAGCCTGGACGAGCTGCCGCAACTATGGAGCGTGCTGAAGGGAGACATGTCCGTCGTCGGACCAAGGCCTCCCCTGGTATCGGAACTCGACAAATTCGAGAGTTGGCATCGTCGCAAACTCTCCGTCAAGCCGGGTTTGACTTGCCTTTGGCAGATTTCCGGACGGTCCGACATACGGGATTTCGATGAATGGGTCCGTTTGGATTTGCAGTATATTGATAGGTGGTCTCTTTGGCTGGATTTCAAAATCCTGCTCAAGACAATTCCCGTTGTTCTCATGGGGAGAGGGGCTCATTAGAGCCCTCGAAATACAAGAACGAGGTAGAATTCGTGAGAGTTCTGGTGACAGGGGGCGCGGGCTTCATCGGCTCGCATACAGTGGATGCACTTCTGGAAAAGGGATACGAGGTCACGATTCTTGATAGCCTCGAAAAACCCGTGCACTTGAAAGGCAAACCGAATTACATCCCCAAAGAGGCTCGGTTTATTGAGGGAGATGTGCGCAAGAGGGACGATTTCCTGAAAGCGCTCTCCGATGTTCAGATTGTCTATCATTTCGCTGCTTATCAGGATTATTTGCCCGACTTCAGCAAATTCTTCCATGTGAATTCCGTCGGAACGGCGCTGCTCTATGAGCTGATTGTGGAGAAGAGACTTCCGATCGAGAAAGTCATCGTTGCATCATCGCAAGCGGTGGCTGGTGAAGGTCTCTATCGGAATGCTGCCGGTCATGAGATTCTTCCCCCGATCAGGGCTCTCAAACAGTTGGAGGCAGGGCAATGGGAACTTCGCGACTCGCAAAATGGTGAAATTCTACAGTGGCAGTCAACTCCGGAGACTGTAGCCAATCCTCAGAATCAATATGCGATGTCGAAATACTCTCAGGAGATGATCGCACTGAATCTGGGTCGCCGATATGGCATTCCCTCGGTGGCTCTGCGCTACTCCATCGTGCAGGGGCCACGACAGTCTTTCTATAACCACTATTCGGGTGCGTGCCGGATATTCAGCCTGGCCTACTTCTTCAATCGAGCTCCGCTCATCTACGAAGACGGTGCCCAGATGCGTGACTATGTGAGCATCAAAGATGTTGTGCGTGCCAATCTGCTGGTCTTGGATGATTCGCGGGCAAACGGTGAAATGTACAATGTCGGAGGGGGGAAATCCTTCACGGTCAAGGAATTTTGTGCCATCGTGGCGCGTGTCTTTGAGAAGGAACATCTTGCTCCGCAAATCCCCGGCCTATTCCGCTTCGGAGATACGAGGCACAGCGTGTCAGATATTTCAAAGCTTCGCTCTTTGGGTTGGGAACCGCAATTCACGCCGCAGGAAAGTGTGCGAGCTTATCGAGAGTATCTTGAGGAACAAACCGATATCGAGGACATCCTCGAGTACGCTCAGGAGAAAATGCAATCGTTGAATGTTGTTCGCACGGCCTGCAAGAAAGGGGTTGTATGAGAATTCTCATGACCGGCGGGGCAGGCTTCATCGCCTCTCATGTGGCGGATGCTTATCTTAGCCTTGGGCATGAAGTGGCGGTTCTGGACAATCTCTCGACGGGATTTCGCCATAATATTCCGAAGAAAGCCGTTTTCTATGAGATGGACATTCTCGACGCCGGTGCGGTCACGCGTGCTTTTCAGGAATTTCGACCTGAAATTGTGAATCATCACGCAGCACAAATGGATGTCCGCGTGTCACTGGTTGATCCCGAGTTCGACGCGCGTACCAATATTCTCGGAAGCCTGCGCCTCATTCTGAGTTCTGTGCGCTTCAAAGTTGAGAAATTCATCTATATTTCGACGGGCGGAGCCGTCTATGGCGAACCCGCGTCACTGCCGGTTCGCGAAGACCATTGGGTGAATCCCGAATGCGCGTACGGAATCTCAAAGCACACGGTGGAACACTATCTCTACCTCTACAAATTCCTTGAAAATCTCGATTATGTAGTGCTGCGATATCCGAATGTTTATGGTCCGCGGCAGAATCCCAAGGGCGAAGCGGGCGTCAATGCGATCTTCATTGACCAGATGCTGGACAACACGGTTCCCACGATCTATGGGGATGGCGAACAACTTCGAGACTATGTTTATGTGGGTGATATTGCTGCAGCGAATGTCCTGGCCCTAACGCGAGGAACTGGGGAGATCGTGAACATTGGCTCAGGCACGGGAACCTCAGTCAATCAGATCTTCGCGGCTTTGGCAAGGCTGCTGAATTTTCAAAATCCTCCGCGCTATGCTCCGGCACGTCCCGGCGAAATCTACAAAGTCTATCTTGACCCGTCGCGCGCTGAGAAAGTACTCGGGTGGAAGGCTAAAATTTCCTTTGAAGAGGGACTTGCCCACACCATTGAGTGGCACAAGACGCGCCTCGTCGGGCAAGCGGTCTGAGAGTCTCCGGGCGGCGACACTGGACGCGTCTCCGCGCTTGCGCCAATGGGTGTGCGAGACACGAATCAGGTAAACTCATTGGTATCATAGCTGGTCGAATTTCGGACGCTGAACAATGGTTATTGCACAAACACCTCTTCGAATCAGTCTTGTTGGGGGTGGCACCGACCTGCGGGAGTTCTATCAGGATGGGCCCGGCGCGGTCATCAGTTGTACCATTGACAAGTACATTTTCGTCATCATCAAGGAACGATTCGACGAGCGCATCGTTCTCAATTATTCACGCAATGAAACCGTGGATAATGTGGCCGAGATTAAGCATGAGCTTATTCGTGAAGCGATGAAGATGACGGGGATCGAGAAAGGGGTCGAGATCTCGACCCTGGCGGACATTCCTTCCGAGGGTTCCGGCTTGGGCTCTTCTTCGACGCTCACCGTCGGCCTCCTGAATGCTTTCTATATGTTTCAAGGAGAGCAAGTCACCGCGGAACGCTTGGCTTCGGAAGCGTGCAAGATCGAAATCGAGCTCTGTGGCAAGCCCATTGGAAAACAGGATCAATACATTGCTGCATATGGTTCCATGCGGCGGCTTACTTTCGAACGCGATGGTTGTGTCGGGATTCGCCGACTTCCCATCTCGGAGGCGGTTTTGCGGCGATTCAACCAGAATCTCATGCTTTTCTACACGCATCGCACACGCAAATCTTCCGAGATTCTGCATGAGCAACGAGCGCAGACGAAATCTCGACGGGCAGTTCTTGAAGCGATGTTGCCGATCGTTGAGCGGATTGAGCAGGCTCTTCTGGAAGTGAACTTCGATGAAGTCGGTTTGGCATTGCATGAAGGATGGCTGCTGAAGAAGCAGATGGCGCAGAAAATCAGCGATAACGAAATTGACGAAACTTACCAACGCGGCCTCAAGGCTGGGGCTCTGGGAGGCAAGATCACGGGAGCCGGAGGCGGGGGATTCCTTCTGCTCTATGTCCCTTTCGAAAAGCAAGATGCCGTCCGCGCCGCTCTCTCCAATCTCTATGAATTGCCATTTCTCCTCGAACGCGACGGCAGCAAGGTCATTTTCAATCTAAAACGCTACTCCTTGAAATAGGTGTGAGGTCTCGATGAGTGGATATGTTTCCGCCTACTTCGATAAGGTACGAAAGATCATGGATGAAGTCTCGGCGGATGAAGTCGGCGAAGTGGTTCGGGTTTTGGAGGAGGCTTATCAAGCGGATAAGACGGTCTTCATTTGCGGGAACGGAGGCTCGGCAGCGACAGCATCTCATTGGGCTTGTGACCTCGGTAAGGGCACTGTGGCGATGGGAAAACCGCGATTTCGGGTCCTGTCTATTGGCGATCATCAAGCGCTTCTGACAGCGTATGCCAATGATTGTGGATACGAGACTGTTTTCGCCGAGCCCATTCGGTCCTGGGCTCGACCAGGCGATGTTGTTATCTTGATCACGGCGTCGGGGAACTCCCCGAATGTTCTGGCGGCAGCGGAGGCAGCGCACGAGATGGGCTGCACGACCGTCGGCCTCATCGGTTTTGGGGGAGGAAAGCTCGCTGACTTGGTGGACTGCCAAATTGCGGTCACTTGCCGCGACTACGGGCCAGTCGAGGATTTGCATATGATTCTTGACCATCTCATCAGCGGACTACTTCGACGAAAGATCGCCGACCAAGGAATTCCATAGCCCTTCACTTTCTGAAGCATTCAACAGCATAGGAAACATCCATGAAGCTTGCCATCATTGGGACGGGGTATGTCGGTCTGGTGACCGGAGCCTGCCTGGCTGAAACAGGTCACAGCGTCACTTGTGCCGATATTGATGCCCAGAAGATTCGCCAATTGCAAGATGGTATTATCCCGATTTATGAACCGGGATTGGAGGAAATTGTTGTTCGAAATCGCAAGAAAAAAAGGCTTCATTTCACGACGGATATGAGCGGGACCGTGCGCGAGGCGCAAATTGTCATGATTGCTGTTGGAACACCGACTCAGCCGAATGGAGCGGCGGACCTGACGGCCGTTTTTGCGGTGGCGGACATCGTGGCGGCGAATCTGAGTAGCTACAAAATCGTTGTCAACAAATCCACGGTCCCCGTGGGGACGGCCGATGCAGTGCGGCAGCGGATTGGCAAGATTGCGAAGGAAGAATTCGATGTAGTCTCGAATCCCGAGTTCTTGAAAGAGGGCGATGCGGTCAATGATTTTCTGAAGCCCGACCGCATCATCGTCGGTGTGGCGAGTGAGCGCGCGGAGAAACTCATGCGTGAGCTCTATGCTCCGTTTGTTCGCACGGGTCATCCGATTTTGGTGATGGACATTCGTTCGGCAGAAGTGACGAAATATGCGGCCAATGGTTTTCTGGCCACCAAGATCACTTTCATGAATGAACTGGCGAATTTGTGTGAATTGGTGGGCGCCGATATCACTTCGATTCGACTCGGAATCGGTTCGGATAAGCGCATCGGGGAACATTTTCTTTTTCCTGGAGTGGGCTACGGCGGGTCATGCTTCCCAAAGGATGTCAAGGCGATGATCAAAACAGCACAAGACCATAAAGCACCCCTGAAAATCCTCGAGGCGGTGGACGAGGCGAATGCTGTCCAACGCCTGAAGATTGTGGAGAAAGTGCTCCAGCACTATGGAGAAAATCTCAGGGGGAGGGTCTTCGCGATTTGGGGGTTGGCCTTCAAGGCTCGTACGGATGACATGCGCGAAGCGGCTTCTATCTACACGATCGAGAGCTTGTCTGGACGTGGAGCGGAAATACAGGCTTATGATCCCAAGGCATTGGAGGAAGCGCGGAAAATTCTTGGCAACCACATTACCTATTTTGATGATGATTACGAGGCTCTTGCCGGTGCCGATGCCCTTCTGATTCTCACCGAGTGGGCCGAGTTTCGCGAGCCAGATTTTGAACAGGTGAAGCAGCGCCTCAAGGAGCCCATCATTTTCGACGGCCGCAACCTTTACGAACCCGAACGCATGCGAGACTTGGGATTCACGTATTATTCCATCGGCAGAGCGACCATACGGTGCGGGAGGTAGATGGCCGTCTGAGGATGGCGGTTGTTCTTGCCATTCTTATCCTTTCATGTGCCAAAATGGGACAGCCTCCGGGGGGCCCTGAAGACGAACATGGGCCCGGAGTGTTGACAACATTTCCCGCGACCGATGCGGTTCGCGTTCCCCGGAAGGTGGAAGCAAGAATTCGCTTTGATGAGGCCGTGGATCGTCGGTCCATTGAAAATGCTCTCTTCTTTTCTCCTGATCTGCGTGATCGCTTTCGGCTCTCGTGGCGAGGAGACGAGCTGCGCATCCGCTACTTGGACTCGCTGGAGGCGGAACAAACCTATGTCATCCTTGTCGGCTCGGTCGCCAGGGATATTCGAGGGAATCCGATAGAGCGACCCTTCACTCTGGCGTTTTCGACAGGGGACCACATTGATCAAGGCCGCCTCTGGGGGCGCGTGGCCGACGAAGAAAAGCCTCAGAGTGTCAGCTTGTGGGCCTACGAGCTTGCCGATTCCGTGATTCCGAATCCGCAGGCGGATGTTCCAGCTTACCGCACTCAACCGGACGCCTCCGGCCTCTTTCAATTCTCGCACATGCGCCCCGATACCTACCGAGTCTTCGCCGTTTTGGACATGGGATTCGATGGATGTTGGAATCCATCTCTCGATCCGATTGGAATTCCACCCTATGATGCGGTAGTTACGGAGGAATCGCTGCCATTTTTGAGCTTTCGGTTGAGCCTTTGCGATACCAGTGCGCTGCAGATTCGAGGAGTGACATCCCGGGACGGCAGACAGCTCGAGGTGAAGTTTTCGCGGCAGATTCATGCTCCAGCGAGCTTCTATCTTGAGAGCTTCTCGGGTGACTCGGTATCCGTGTTCGGCTATGAAAATCCTGAGGATTCGATATCTTGGCAGCTTTTCTCTGAGCGACCACTGGAGAAGGGCAAATGGAGACTAACGACCATAGTGGGAGCGGGGGATTCGCAGGCGACATTTCTTGACACCGTAACGGTGCGCAGCAGCGGGGACACGACACGGCCCCAAATCGTGAAGCAATGCCCTCCATCCAGAGCTCGATTGGCGGATGGACCCGCCGCGATTGAATTCTATTTCTCCGAGGCCATT
Source organism: Candidatus Puniceispirillum sp. (assembly GCA_020724065.1). Lineage (GTDB taxonomy): Bacteria > Electryoneota > RPQS01 > RPQS01 > DYHQ01 > DYHQ01. The sequence continues at coordinate 20,102 of DYHQ01000025.1, forward strand.
CTCTTGACGGATTCGATTGCGCAATTTTCATTAACCAGGGCTCGGCCTCCGGACACCCTGACGCTCCAGCCGCATTGGTTCCATGCCGCCCATCTTTCCTTAACACCGTTGGACATCCTGGAGCGGGGAGGAGACTACGCTGTCGCCTTCAATGCAGCGGCTTTGGCAGATCTTTCTGGGAATCTTCTGGGGGATACGGTTGTGAATTTTGCTTTTCAAAT
>DYHQ01000026.1:0-3873 GCA_020724065.1 Candidatus Puniceispirillum sp.
AGGCGTTTCGGACGAGCTGCTCAAAGAAGCTCGCGCCTTTCATCGCAGAGCTTTTGTTCGCTACGATTTCGTCAGTGCCGAGAATAGCATGGGATTTCACAGTCCGCAAGAGGCGACACGCATTCTGGGTGATGCGATTGATTATGGCCGATTGGCCGAATTAGCCGCCTACAAGGTGATGGCAGGCCTCTCGAAATAGCGCGGAAATTCGCCATGAAGAGATTGACAATTCCCTTTGCGATAGCGATCATTGTGGGCATCCTCGCTGGCGTGGGCGGTTTTACCTTCTGGTATGCTCGTGGTTACTCCTACCTTTCCAACGAGCCCGAGGCATGCGTAAATTGCCACATTATGGGTGACAATTACAGCAGTTGGGTCGTCTCAAGTCACCGAAGTGCAACTTGCAACGATTGCCACACACCTCACGGCTATTTTGCGGAATATCTTGCGAAATTCAGAAACGGAGTTCGCCACTCGGTCGCTTTCACCTTTGAGGAGGTTCAAGTTCTCCGCACAACTAAGTGCAGTCTCGACATTATTCAGCAGAACTGCCTGCGCTGTCACGAACCGATGGTCGGCATGCTCTTTCAGGCGAGGGAGTTGAAGTCAATGCGCTGCACCCAGTGCCACCCCACCGGCGGGCATGTGTTCTGAGCCACTGGGCTGAACCTTGAAGGCTTTTGCAGCTCCTTTCTCGCATTGTTTTTTCTGGAAATCCATGCTTGAGGCGAGTCAAGACATTTTGCGGACATAGTGGGAACTTTTTCAGAAAGCCGGAAGTTATGTATTTGAACTTTTGGATTATCGGCAAAAGTTTGCAGACAGATGGCTAAGAGCAAAACATCATTGACAAGAGGTGATTCTTTATGACAATTCTGAATATCGAGGAAGCGGCAAAGTTCTTGGGGAAGACACCGGCAGCGTTGCGAAATGGCTATAAGCGATGGGGAATTCCGCATTTTCGCCTTGGTGGTCAGATAAAATTTACGCTTGAGGCGCTCCAAACTTGGGTGGAAAAGCGCATGCTATATCACTCGGAAGTCGCCGAAGGGCTTGCGCCGCACGAACCCGGACGGCGAGGACGGCGACCAGCTTCGAGCTAAGACCAATCCTCAAATAATTCAGCCCATTCCCGACGAAAAAGGGTGCCTCATGGAGGACACCCTTTTTCATGTGTAACATTTCTCAAAGACCTCGCCGAATCCTGCTCTCCCGCAGCGAGGCATCCTTCCCCGGCTTGAGCCTTACGCCGGATATTTCCCGGTGATGTAGTCGTACAGGTGGCGGGCTTCGAATTCGGCTTGGTCGAGGCGCGCTTTGGTGACATCGCCAATGGACACCATGCCTGCCAGTCGGCCCTCGGAGACGATGGGAAAATGCCGAATCCGCTTCTGCGTCATGATGCTCATCACATAGTTCACATCATCGTCAGGCAAGCCGATGAGCAAGTCCTTGGTCATTTCTTGGCGAACGGGAATCTGTCCAAGCTGAAGCGCCTTGGTTTCGCAAACCCGCAAGATGTCACGCTCCGTTAGAATGCCCAAAATCGTGCCCGCCTCGTCCACGACAAGCAACGCGCCGATTTTGTGCTTGTTCAGAACTTGGATGGCATCGGCAATGAAAGCATCCGGCCCAATCGTATGAACCGCGCTCCCTTTTTCGCGCAAAATGTCTTTGACTTTCATGACCCTCTCCTAAAAATCATCTTGCCAGAGAACGATGCGGAAGCGTTCACCGGCAGGCTTATTGACTGTGAAATGAGCAAAGCCCACGAGGGGCGAAAGCTCATCTAAAAGCAATTGGAACGGGATGCGAAACTCCACAAGTGAATCAGGCGTGGCCATCTCTTCCACGCCGTGCGGCGCTTGGCCCCAAATCAGATTGATGTGCTGAAAACTCCGGAAGAGCCTTGCCGTGACTCGCAAATCGGTTTCCCTGTACCAGCTCTCGGTACGGTTGAGCTCGGCATCGAAATACTGAAACTGGAAGCGTTCATCCAGACACTGCGCATACCCCAGCGAATCCTGTAATTCGTAAGCTGTTTTGAAATTCTGCAGAAGCCCTCCAATCTTCTCGGCATCGCTCCATAGTGACTCATCTGACGGGCCGCGAAGCTCGGGTGCAAACGGATTCAGACAACCGACAAGAGTGATGGCCAAGATGCCGAGGAAGAAAATCCGGCTCTTCATCGGACGACCGCCTTCAAATCACTCCAAGTGGCCTGTCCCTCCGTTCGGCTGTCCACCCACCGCCGAATGACCCAATAGCTTTCCGCTCCTTTCCCAAGATAGAACTCCGCCGTACCTGCCATCTCATGCGCGACTCCGGGGGTCGTGACACCCGCCAGCAGCGTGTATTTCTCGCGCAGATAGGCGCTGTCAGGGAACTCGGTTTGTTCCAGAGGTTCAAAAATCACCGCCAAGAGAGAGTCGCCCGGCAGCACGCCACCCGAAAGAAGCTGTGTAATGTGTTGCGTCTCTTCGGGCAACCCCCACTCGCCAAGCTCCGGGTGATTGCTCAGTGCGACCGCATCCGCGATAAAGGAAAAAGTGTCGGCATGGAACGAGCGCAGATAGTCCACCGAGTTGCGCTCGGCGAGAGCCAGCGTCAGATTTCGGAGTACATCCCGCGGAACGCGAGGATAATCCCAAGAAGACTGCCCCATGTTCGGGGTTTCCGCCTCGCGCGTCGTGAAAAGGTCGCACCCGCTTGCAAGAAGTGCCATCCCGACTATCAGCAACTTCCAATGCACATCCGCTCACCTTAAAAGGCGAAGAAAATCAACCACAACAGGACAAGAATCGGCAGCAAGAACGGCACGCTGAATTTGAAGACATATCCCAAAAAGCTCGGAACCTTCAATCCCGCGTGCTCCGCAATGGATTTGACCATGAAATTGGGCCCGTTCCCGATATAGGTGGCGGCCCCAAAGAAAACGGCGGCCAACGAAATAGATTCGAGATACAGTCTATGCTCGGAAATGAAAATCTGCATGTGTGCAGGATTTTCGACACTGAGATGAAAGGTTCCCATAGCCGCCGTAAGAAAGTTCAAGTAGGTCGGTGCGTTGTCCAGAACCGCCGAGAGAATTCCACAACCCCAATAAAAACTCCCGGGTGCGGTCAGTCCAATCCTCGCGGCATTGATTTCCAACCAATCGAGGGCCGGCACGATCGTGGCGAAAATTCCTGCAAAGAGCACAGCCACTTCGATGATCGGATGAAAGGTGAAGGCGTTGCGGCCATGAAGCGTTTTTGGGGTCGTCATGAACGAACCTAAGGCCGCCGCCATCATGATGCCTTCACGCAAAAAGGGAGGCCCATGGATGAATACAGCGCCTAAGATCATTGCAAGAAAGAGCAGGTTGTTCAATCCCTCGACTCGCGTCACATCATGCCACTCGGCTACAGCCCGCGCTGCCACGGAAGCCTTCAGGTAGTTGTGTCGGTCAATGAAATAGAAAATCGCGAGAAGCGCGCTGACGCCAAGGAGCCATTTCAACCATAGATGCGTAAAGACCCAGAAGAATGGCACCCCTTTGAGGTAACCCAGAAAGAGCGGCGGGTCTCCGATGGGCGTCAGAGCACCTCCCCCATTGGCAACGATGAAAATGAAAAAAACGACATGATAGGGAGAGAAGCGCCACTTGTTCATTCGTATATAGGGACGAATGAGGAGCATTGAAGCGCCCGTCGTGCCTAAGACATTGGCGACAATCGCCCCCAGACCCAACAGAAGCGTGTTTTGCCGCGGGACCGCTTCTCCCTTGAAAGTAATATGGATGCCTCCCGATACGACAAAGAGCGACCCAATCAGGCAGATGAACGACATATACTCCATGCCGCTTAACGCCATGCGAGGCAGGTTGTTAAG
>DYHQ01000026.1:3883-20038 GCA_020724065.1 Candidatus Puniceispirillum sp.
GATAGTAGCCGACGACCGCCGCGCCCAAAGGAAACGGAAAGAGAAAATAGTACCGCTGCCACCACCCTTCAGCAAGAAGCGGCATCAGTGCGATTGCTGCCAGAAGCGCGAGAAAGGGAATAATCCACAGCGGATTCGGCGCAATGACTTCGACAGCCAGCCCTGCGGAAAGCAATGGCAAAACCGCCATTTACCTATCTTTCCATAGCATAGGTTGCGCTCCGAGGAAAATCCCGTGAGGAGCCTACTTGAGAAACGCCATTTTGGCCAAATCTCGACGCTCTCCCTGACGCAGCTCGGCAAAATAGAGACCGGAAGCGACATCCGCCTGCCAAGAGACTTGGTAGTATCCGGGGGCATCGGCCCAAGTTTCGATGCGCTTGACTTCCCGACCCAGAAGATCAAAGATTGTCACAATCGCCAAGCCCGGTCGGTCCAAAGTGAAACGGATTTCGGCCACCGAATTGAATGGATTCGGGAAAACGGATACAATCCCGAACTCGAAAGGCAATTGAGAGGAGCGGTCGCCACCGGATTCCCCTTCAATCGTGAAATCGGCATCGGAAATATCCGAGGTCAGCGAATCATAGCGGGACTCTACTCGGATTCGACAATGCTCGGAGGCCGCGCCGCTTGCCAGCCACGCCTGCTCACCATCATTCCATGTCGTTGTAAAGATGACTTCCCAGGGACCTGCGACGCCATTCCGGGATATAGACATTTTCACTTGGGCATCGGACCCAAGGTTCTGGGATGTCCATTGAACCGTCACCGTGTCCCCTTCCTGAAACTCTTCGCCTCCGTTCGGTGCGAGCATGTGGATTGAAGGCTCCACCAGGGTGAAATTGCCGTCGCTCTCGTCATAGATTTCGGGATTCTCATCGCAAACGATCTTTATGCGGCAGGCGTCCGATGGAGGCCGAGGGATTCTCACTTGGCGCGAGCCGTTGTTGGGTATATTTGCAGTAAGCGTATCCCATTCTCCGCCTGGATAGTCTCGATTCAGAAAAAGACTGACATCCCCAGAATAGCCGTAGCTTTCCCAGGTGATACGGTAAGGCTGACCGGTCAGAACCGTGTCGCCTTCATTGGGCGTCAAGATCGTGAGAACGACATCTCCAATGATGAAGGTGTTGTCGCTGACATCGCTCAGCGTATCATCGCCATAGACTTCGGCCTTCAGCAGGGCCTGAGTGGTGGCGGGGCCGGTGACGGTCCATGTCGTGTCGGACCCCGCTAAGGTGAAGATTTCGGTCCAGATTCCGCCGCCATTTCGCGACAGAGAAATGACCGCCGGTCCTGTCAGGGCGTACCGTTCCAGTGAGACGGATGCTTCGAGTGCTATCGCCCAAACCTCACCTCCATTTGGTTCGACGACATCCAGGAAAGGCTGCGGCTGGAGCGACAGGTCAAAAATCATCACCGAACCCGGCTCAGAGATGTTGTTCACCAGGACATCCGTAGGTTCGAAGGCATAATCCCTCGAATTGGGCACCGATATACTGGAAAAAGTGCGATTGTTCGTGGTGCCCGGGTAGGGATCGCCCCAGTCTCCGGATCGGTTGTGTTCGAGGTCCCAATCGCCATCAGCCTGTTCCAGAGCCACGAGATAATGCCCATGGTCCGTATAGCCCGGATACCATTGATTGTCGTTATTACCTGAGGCCTCCTCGATGTGCCAAATGAAGAGACCTTCGATACCTTGCAGGCCGATATCATAGCCGTAGGGGCCGCGATTCTCAATCAGGAAATACTGGTAGCCGGTACCCACCCCACCGCGCCAGACGCGATAGATGGTCGGCGTGAATTCACTGTGAGGGGTCGCAATCCCTGTGGCATCCGTCGAGAGAACGGTCTGGATGGCAAAGCCGACTTGAGTCTTGCACCATGCATCCAAATGCGACGGCCGACTGCCCAGGGTCCCATTCCACGAGCCTCCTGCCATAAGACTGAATCTCCCGACCCCTTGGGAATCGTAATCATAGTCGTAGAGGTCTGGGAGTCCGAGCTGATGACCAAATTCGTGGCAATAGACACCACAAGTCATATCCCCCGAGCGGCTCCAGTATTCCGGTTCCATCGAATAGCCGCGCACATAAACCCCATCCACATATTGGGCGGGGACCGACCAGGCGTGGGACCAAATGTCGTTCACGCTGCCCGTGTATTCAGCTCCCGGGCCCGTGTGCACGACCATCAAACCGTCCACATCGCCATCGGCGTCATTGTCGTAGCGCGAAAAATCTACGATGGGATTGACGGCTTGCACGAGTTCCACAACCAAGCCTTGAGCGTTGCGTGGGTAACTCCCGAACCCATAGTTCCCGTTGACATAGTAATCATAAGTATGAGGCATCAGAGTCCATCCGATTTGGGAGGGAGATTGGCCTGCACCCGCCAGCAAATGGAACTCATTGTAGGACGCCTCATGATAGTAATGACGCATGTCACCAAGTTGGTTGCCGAAGATGAGCGAATCGAAAAAGACGGCATCCGTTTGATACCCTTGGTCTGTGAAGGTAGCAAGTAGAATCAGAAGATACATATCCGTATCGTCGAGTCTTCCTGAAGTGCCGCGCTTGGCTGAGAGGTCGAACGGCTGGGGAACATCCACCCCGCGTGCCAGAAGTTCCGCCCGATGTGACATCGGGTACGGCACCGTTATCTCCAACGCCTGCACTTTCATTATGAGCTCAGGGTGAGGCGGCATCGCAAATGCCGCAACCGAACTTGTCAATACGACCGCTAAAAGAATCCGCAGCGTTTTCATTGTCCTTTCTCCTTTGGTTGCTGATTCGGATTAGTCAATTATCATCTTGACAGAAATGGAATGCACAATGGCGAATTTCACTTTTCGCAGAAACTCGAAAGGATCTTTACTTACAATAGCCCGCAATGGCCTTTGCCATCTCGATGGTTGAACCGGAGCCGCCCATATCATAGGTGCGCACGCGCCCTTCTTTGATAACGCGGGCGCACGCCGCCTCCAATCGCTGAGCCTTTTCAAGCTCGCCGAGCCAGTCGAGCATCAGCCGCGCCGCTAAGATAGCCGCGATGGGATTCACTTTGTACATCCCCGTATATTTCGGCGCGCTGCCGTGCGTTGGCTCGAAAACGGCATAGTGGTCGCCGATATTCCCCGCGCTGGCAAAACCCAATCCCCCAACAAGCTGCGCCGCCAAATCCGACAGAATATCGCCGAACATATTTTCGGCAACAATCACATCATAATCGAACGGGTTCTTTACGAGCCACATGCACTGCGCGTCAATGTTCGTCTCCCACATCGGAATATCGAGATATTCCTTCTGATGAATTTCGCGGGCCGTGCGAATCATTAGGCCGCCCGTCTCGCGCAGCACATTTGGCTTGTCGCAAATCGTGACGCTCTTGCGCCCATATTTTCTTGCATAAGCGAATCCTTGCCGAATGATACTCGCGCAACCTTGCCGCGACATGAGGCGCGTGGACATCGCGAGATTCTCAAGCCCGAATTGCTCGAATTTCTTGGTGTTCTTGTTCATGCAGAGCGCATCAAAAACCTGGCGCGGCACCGGATGAAATTCAATACCGGAATAGAGCCCTTCCGTGTTCTCCCTGAAAATGACAAGGTCAATGCCTTCCTTGTAGTTCAGGGGATTGCCCGGATACGCTTTGCACGGACGCAGGTTTGTATGGAGATTCAGTTCCTGCCGCAGCCGCACGATGGGCGAAAAGTACGAAAAGCCTTTTCCACGAAGCTGCGGATCGAGTTCAGCATCCGCTTCCTGTTTGGGTTTGGATGTAATCGCGCCGAAGAGAGCGCATTCGGTCTCTTTCAAGAGCTTGAGCGTGCGGTCAGGCAGCGCGTTTCCTTCGCTGCACCAATACTTCCACCCGATTTCCCCGTCCCGATATTCCGCACGAAAATCCAAAGCCTCCAAACATAGCTTAGCCGCTTCCAAAACTTCCACTCCGACCCCATCCCCCGGGAGCCAGGCAATAATGTGCTTGGGCATAGAAATCTCCGAAAAAGTTGATATATGAGGATTGACTTATACAGAAATCGAAATTCGAGTATTCACCTCTGCATGACCACGATTATTTCGCGTACCATCGTTGTCTCGGTAGCTCCTCTTTCGTTGCTTGGGCTGTTTTTTGCTGGCATCCGCTTGTTGGGGATTTCGCGTCGATGTGTGGCGATATGATGAAAACCGCATTGCTCAAAGAAGGAGATGACTGCTCCATTCGTGGGCAGATCAACTCCTTTCACCCTTCTGTTAGCCACTACATAGCACACAAAACCTCCTTTTCGAACAGTCTGAGCGACATTCTTGATTGAGCTCATCAAATCCATATAGAATGCAGCAACCTCAAGCGCACGGTGCCTGTCTTGTCTCGCAATTTCTCTCAGCGCGTTATTGAGCGAGTCTGAAGGGAAAGTTGGCAAAATCCGAAGACGCCTCCCGCCCATCAGCATTGAATCAACTTTAGGGGCTTCGGGAAAAGCGAGCCACTCAGAGGAAAGACGAGAGTACTGGCCATACGCAACCGTGGTGTGCGAATCGCCATAAGGGGGAGACGTGATTACTATGTCAATTGACTCGGGCGGTACGGCTTCTGGAGGAACGCTTATGACAGAATCAAAGTCAAAGACATGGGCTGGCTTCCAAGGTGCTTTTCCACCCAGAAATCCATGCATTTGACCGTACGCTTCTCGGTTCCTTCCTAACTTGCCGATCATTACTCTAAAAGCGTCCGGATTGAACTTCGCCAAGTCAGCTTGTGGTCGACGAAACAGCTTGAATTCGCCCGGTCGCGTGTTTGAGCATTCTCTTATTGTTTCGCTGAACGCTGTCAAGAAGAAGAGTTCCACCGCCTTGTCTTCAATGTGCGATACAAAGGAGTAAATAGATAGGAGTTCCTGCGTTGCCTTAGGCCTGAACCAGAATTCGATCCGCTTTTCATCCAGCCATGGTGGTAATTCCCGTTCCTTGCGGTCTCGCGCGGACATGTACTCCAGAAACCGCTTCAGAGTCACATCGAGCGTTTTGATATCGATGTACGTCGTTTTCGCACGCGCCAGCATCCGTGCCAGCGGATTCAGGTCGGTCCCGAATGTTTCCATACCATGCAGGAGCCCCTCCACCATAGCGCTGCCTGTCCCACAGTATGGATCGAATAAACGCAAGCCGTTTGGCGAATAGGTTTCTATGAGACGATCGGCAATCTGTGGGATCATTCGCGCAGGATAGTCATGGTAGCAATGCGAGAAGTATCTGGTATTGGTACCACGAAATGTCCAATCCCGGGCTTCGCTGGTCGGGGGCTCGTTCAGGAGCGAAAGGGTGCTCATATCTCTTTGACTCTGGCGAATAACTGTGGCAAACGATTTTCGTAAGCGCGAAATCCCGTCCCGTGGTTGCGCGCATGAGTTCCTTTGTCGTGGAGTCGCAGGTCAAGCACAATATTGCCCACTCTGAAGTTATGAGCCAGCGTTGTTGCGCTAACACCGGACAGTATCTGTGCTCGGACATAGTGGAAGTACTCCATACCGCTGCGCTCCTCCACTTCTGCCGTCACGAGAATCAGTGCTGGCAGTTTTTGCTTGAATCTCTGTGCAAGACCAGACATGGGCCAACTTGCTATCAGCGTGCCGTCGATGTGTCGGAGGTCAACATGCTCTTCCTCAAAACGCACAAAAAGACCTGCCGAATTCGGCACAGCAGACATGATAAAGTATAGACCTAATCGGCCATTCTCATCAGGAAGTCCATATTTCTTGACCGCTTCAATAGGCTTCATTAGTCATGTCTTTCTGTTGAAAGTGAACAGAGTGATCATACTTGAGGAATTGGCGCGATGGGCTTTGATTTCTGCAAGCCCTATGTCTGGCAGAGCGATGTTGTTTTCGGGAAGTTCAAGTTCCACTTCGAATGTGTGCCCGACTCCTGTCGGACCGCGACGACGACTTGGTACCCAGCCTCGCTTCCTTAGTGCACGGAAGCGCGAGCGGAACTCTGTCAAAGTAAGTGTGCGAATGCGACTCATATACAACATTCCCTTTGTTTGCGATTACTCCGCTTTCTCACCCCAATTCCACTGCCAATCGCTTTCGGAATAGGACGACCGCGATTCCGACGAGCAGAATGGCCATTCCCAAGAGAATGGCGCACTCGGGAAGAATGCCCGATAAGGTTTGGTCGCGCCAAAGAACATCCAAAAAGCCTTGCATCGCCCAATGCACCGGTGTCGCTTTCGCGAGGGTTTGGACGACTTTGGGAATCATGAAACTCGGGAACATCGCACCTCCAATGGCCGACATTCCGAGGATAATCACGACCTGAAGTCCGGCGGCTTGTTCCTCCGTGCGAGCAATGGCCGCAATGAAAAGTCCCAACGAACTCATCACCGCCGCCGTGCAAAAAATCATGACGAAGAGTTCCAGTGGATGCAGGAAAATGTCCAATCCAAAGATTAATCGGCCGTAGACCATCATCGTGATAAGCTGCGCACTACCCAATAGCACGGCGTAGAGATACTTCGAGAACAGCAACTCTCCGGCGCTCGCGCGGCTGACGAGCAGGCGTTGGACGGCGCCGCCGTGCATTTCACGCAAGAGCGACGCGGCGATAGCTCCCGCGGCAAAAAGCAAGAACATCACCGCAGGCCCTGCGACGCTCTGCGCGATACCGGGATTCACGATTTTCTGACCGACAACTTCTTCGCGCTTAATCTGGAAAACTCTCTCGAAATTTTCTCCAAAATTGAAGCCTGAACCGGAAGCAGTCGCCGAGTCTTTATCGCTTCCCAAGATCATCTCGTCCGGGAACAGACTCGATTCAAGGAGCGAATCGGGAATCGGCACGCCGAAACGCTCTTTCACCGCGCGGCGTATGTCCCAATTGAACTGCTTCCATCGCACGGAATCCGACCGTCCCGTTCCCATCTGCGAGAGATTCATCGGCAGCAGCGCCGGGAAAGTCGAAAAAACCTGTCTCTGCAAAAGTCCTGAGACCACTCCAGCCGTCACGAGGTCGCTTGGATCTTCGAGGAGAGCAAGTCGGACTCTGCCCGCTTTCAATCCTTCGGAGAAATCCGCAGGAACAATGAGCGCGACGCTGTTGCGGCCTTTCTCAACTCTCTGTCGAGCTTTTGTGCTATCCAAAGCCAACGCGTCCCCCTTCAAACGCTCGACGATTCGGATTTCATTCAGCTCATCGAGTGCGTGCAGAAGCCGTTGCCCCGCCGGCCCCCGGTCTTCATTCACCGCCAGCACGGTGAATTCGCTGGCGCCGCCGTGCCCCGCATTCCCAAAAACAAGACCGAAGACCAGAATGATCACCATCGGGACAATGAATCCAAGCCCGATAGCGACCGGATCCCCCATGAAAATCCAAAAATCCTTGCGAACCAAAATCAAGACGCGCCGAATCAATCTCGAAGCTCCTTACCGGTCAATTGAAGGAAGAGCGTTTCGAGATTCGGCCCGATGATTTCGATTCGATCATACGGAAGCCCGCTTTTCTCAATGCCACTCACCAAAGCCCCAAGATGTTGCGACTCTTGTGGAACAAAATCAGAATAGTCCGCTCCTTTCGTCGAGGCCGCCAAAGGAATGTCGAGCGGATATTCGACATCCACGGCGCTATAGACGCGCACCGACCGCGGCAATTCTACCTTGGAAAGAAGTTCCGAGAGTGAGCCTTCTGCAATCAGCTTTCCGTGGTCAATGATTCCAATTCGCTGGCACAGGCGTTCGGCTTCTTCCATGTAATGGGTGGTGTAGATGATGGTCTTGCCCTCCGCATGCAATTGCTCCAGAAGCGAGAAAATCTTCACACGGGATTGCGGGTCCACACCGACCGTCGGTTCGTCAAGGAGTAAGACCTCCGGATCGTGAAGCAAGCCGACTGCCAAATTCAGCCGCCGCTTCATACCGGTGGAAAAGGTCTTCGCGCGACCGTCGCGCCGCCCTTCCAATCCTACCGCTTCAAGCACGACATCCATGCGCCTTGAATACTCTGTGCCGCTCATCCCATGAAGGCACCCAAACAGCGCGAGGTTTTGCCGCGCCGTGAGCATTTCGTAAAGAGCCATCTCCTGCGGGACGACGCCGAGCGCGGGAGAGGGTTTCCAGCGAGCCACTTCCTTCCCAAGAAATTGAAGGCTCCCCTCGTCGGGCGCGAGAATCCCCGAGAGGATTCGCAACAGCGTCGTTTTCCCGGCGCCATTGGGCCCAAGCAACCCGTAGAACTCCCCGTGGCGGATTTCAATATCCACTCCGGCAAGCGCTTCAACCTGCCCAAAATTCTTGCGAAGTCCTTTTGCGGAGAAGGTGCTCATACTGAAACTCGGTCGAATGACCAGCTACATGACCAATGTCATTTGATTCGGTCGCATTTGTGTGATTTTCTCACCATATCCCAACACATGTGCAAGTGAAGAAAGCGAAAGGTGCTGCAAAATCTCGATGCTGATGGGCCGTTTTGCGTCCCAGAAAACAAACGCGCTGTAGAACTCACGCGCGATATCCGAATTGAGCAATGCGGCAAGCAATTCTGCCTCCTGTTGTGAAACGCACGGCAGAAAATAGCAGGTATCATCTAACACAACAGGGCGATCTGCAACCGGACCCAAGATCACGAATTCGAGTTTCTTGTGCAAAGCAGAGATTGCGATCTTCCAAGGAGAAAACGTGTATTCGCCCACTCCGAAAACGGAAAACCTTGGGCGACCCTTGTATATTGAACTGCTGCGCTTGTCCAGCAAGTCACCATGCGAAACAAGATAATTCCATGTCTTCGGAGATTTGAACGCTAGATGACTTGTATCCTCTCCTATTGTGCGTTGGGGCACCAACATGAAGCGTCTATGCTCGCCCGGCCGCGTTCGCCCGAGATCCGATCCTTTTATTAACGGGTAAAGGTAATCCGGCTCAAGCTCGCATAACTCACCGAGGCCATTCCGATAACGACTCCCCTCCGCGATCAACTCCATCACAGAGGAGCAGTCATGCTTTACTCCTGAACGCCATTTTCGCTGCTCGGGACCAATCATAGATTTATGCCGTTCGTACGCATTCAGGTCGGCAATGAGATACCCATCCAGAACGCCAAACCGCCCGGAGAGCGCTTCGTCGCTCAATTCAGAAAAGACCCTGCATTCTTGATTGCCTTTGGAGATTCCAAACTCCACCAACAACAAACAAGCATCCACAGAGGCACCAAAAAAACGCTGTGCGTCAAATCTGTGGAGACTCGCCTCATGGATGCCTTTGCCTTTGCGCCACGCGAAGGAGAGCACTTTCCGTGCGACGGCGGTCTTACATAGCATTGCGATCACTGCCGGACGTCGATGCAATTCCTCCAGCAGACGTACGAGCATCCATTCGGATATGTCGAAGTTACTCTTGCCTGTAACAGCATCCAGGCCACGATATCCTTGGAAATTTGATTTCAAAGGTACATTGCCTGACTGCAAGCTACCAAGCTCCGAATTTGTGACCCACGGGAGATTTCCAATTACAAGCAGTGGATCGGGCAAACGCTCTATGATGACATCCCAGTCGAGTTCAAAGAAATCGGCCTTTATTAATTGTACATCCCGTCCTGGAGCGTACCGCGACATAGCTGTCTTGGCGGAGGCTATGTAGCTCTCATTTATGTCAATACCAAGAATTGCTTGTGCTGTGGGGAAAACCTCACACGCAGAAACAAGAAAACTTCCTGTTCCACATGTGGGCTCGAGTATGGATGCCGGATGAATTCCCTTTCGCTCGAGTAAAGCGCAGATCTTGCCGGAGAGTTCCCGCGGCGTCTGGAAGTCGCCAAATTCGATTCTGCGCTTCGTTTTGGTGCGACCCGCGCCCATGCTATCTCAGCCTCATTATACCTTCCACGGTCCCCGCCTTTTCGATTACTCGAGCGTATTTCAGCCGCCATTGCGGGGCATTTGAGATTGTCAGATACCCGATTTCCGGTGGTTGTTCGAGAATCTTGTCGGCCAAATTGGAAGCCCCTATCTCATCCACTGGTAACATACGATCTTGCATGAATGCGACAAGATCATCCCTGTTGCCATTATTCTGCAGTATGCGCAGAATACCAGTTGTGGTCTGATAGTCGCCTGTTCGCAGCTTGTCAATAAATATCGTGTGTCGAACATTAAGGCGTCCTGTTCGCGTCGTAGCATCATCGGTCTTTTCGTAAACGAACACGAGGAGTGAATATCCGAGTCCATAAATCTTCTGCTCGACCGATTCAAACGGACAGGATGATTGAGGCTGATTTACACTCGTCACTTTAATATCGACGCCCAGGTCGGGGAAGTCTAAACCCGACGCGGAGCTTCCCCTTGCCCATTCATACCGTTCTGCAAGATATTCTTGAAACTTGTGCTCGAAGTAGGTTCCGATCGCCTTGCCGTCGGTTACGCCCCACAATACGGGCTCAGAATGCGTAGACTCCTGTTCCGCAAACCGCGGCGCTTCTTCCTGTAGGGTTTTCAGATTCAGATTTGGTTTCATTCTATTCTTTCCGTCTCAAACCCTTTGATACACGGAACGTTCATGCTCTATCAAAAATGCTAATCGTCGTATCGCCAAAAACGCGGGATCGCCGAAGCACGAGGCCCGGATATTCCGGCGGCGCTTCGCGTTTGGAATGCTCGAAAATGAGCACTCCGCCCGGCGCCAGCACGCGGGCGTCGAAAATTGCTTCTATGATTCGCGCCATCGGATAGAGACCATACGGCGGGTCTGCGAAGATAATATCGTAAGCACGGCCGTTTTTTGAAACGCGATTCAGAAAATGAAAGACATCTTCGTGGCAGACAATGGCGCGTTCTTCGAGATGATATTGCTCCAGAGCTTTATGAATGCGCCGCTGAGACTCGCGCGCAGAATCCGCAAAGACGGCCAGACTTGCATTTTTCTTCAACGCCACGATTCCGAAAGCGCCCGTTCCGGCGAAGAGGTCGAGCACCGTTCTCCCTTCAATCTCTCCCTGCAACATGTCAAAGACCGATTCGAGCGTGCGCGCAGCCGTAGGCCTGAGTTCGCGGGATTTTTCGCCGCGCCGAGCACGCGATGCAATATGCTGAACCATGTTTCATTCTCCCGACTCGGCCAAAGTCGAATCCACAGTGATTCGGTCGCGCATCGTTTCCAAACGCTTTGGCCCGATGCCCGGAACATCGTCCATTGCCTCCACCGAAACGAACGGGCCGTGACTTTCGCGATAGTCAATAATGCGTTGCGCCAAGACTGGCCCAATCCCCGGCAAACTCTCCAATTCAGCGCGAGTAGCCGCGTTGATGTCAATCGGCCGATGAGCCATTTCCTCGGCAAGCTGCCCGACCTGCGCTGCTTGCTCTCGGAATGCAACAGCGGCGGCGCTATCGGGAAAAACCTGATGTTCCAACGCCGCAGGAATTGGCTGCCGCGCTTGGAAAAAGCGAATCGCCGTGCCAATCAGAAAGGCCGCGGCGAGGAGCCAGATAGCTGTCTGCTGCGAAAACGAGAGACGCCACATCATGCGTTGAAAGAATCTTTGACTTTCCCGAAAAAGCTCTTTTGGTCCGTCTTGGGTTTCAGACTTTCGCTCTGTTTCAATTCCTCGAAAAGGCGTTTTTCATGCGCGGTGAGGCGTTCCGGGACATAGAGATTGATTTCCACAAGTTGGTCACCCGTGCTATGTCCGTTGAGTTGCTTGAGTCCGCGACCTCGCATGCGCAGAATGCGCCCCGGAGGAGTTCCCGGCTCGATATGCAGCCGCGCCCGGCCTGTCAGCGTCGGCACTTCCACTTCGTCCCCCAAAACCGCTTGAGGAATGGAAAGAATGATTTCATAAAGAATATCGTTTCCGCGACGAGTGAAATAGGCGTGCTCTTTCTCTTCGATGACAACGATAAGGTCACCCGCCGGGCCGCCGTGAGGTCCCGCATTGCCGTGGCCGCGCATTTGGATATAATTGCCCGTCGCCACACCTGCGGGGATCTCAACCGTCACAACCGATTCACCTCGCACGCGTCCTTCTCCGCGACAAGCAGGGCATGGATCTTTCGCAATCGTTCCCTGGCCTTGACATTGAGGGCAGGTCGTGATATTGATGAACTGCCCGAGAATGGACCGGCTGACCTGTCTCACCTGCCCGCTGCCTCGGCAAGTGGAGCAAGTCGTGCGGCTTGTGCCGCGTTTCGCGCCGCTTCCGCCGCACTCTTCGCAGCTTTGATAGCGGTGCACTTTGATTTTTTTCGTCACGCCCGTGGCAATTTCTTCGAGCGTGAGCTTCATACTGATTTGCAGGTCGCCGCCGCGTGTGCGCGTTGGCCCGCGAGGTTCCGAGCGCAACCCGCCGAAGAAGTCACCAAAAAGCCCGCCCTCCATGAATTGACGCAGCGCATCCGAGAGGTCGAATTCAAAAGTCCCCGGAGCTCCTGCTCCGGCGCCCGGGCCTGTTGCGGCATGGCCGAAGCGGTCGTAGCGAGCCCGCTTGTCCGAATCACTGAGAACCGCATAGGCTTCTCCGACCTCTTTGAATTTCTCTTCGGCGGTCTTATCGCCTTTATTGCGGTCGGGATGGTATTGCATTGCCAGCTTGCGATAGGCTTTCTTGATTGCCTCTTCGTTGGCGTTCCGTTCCACCCCTAAGACTTCGTAGTAATCGCGTTTGGCCATTTAGCTCGCGTCGTTTGCCTGCTTATCCGAATTGGATTTCGATTCCGACAGCTTGCTGACCACCACCTGCGCATGACGGATAACCTTGCCGTTCATTTTGTATCCAGGCTGCACGACGGATACAACCGTGTTAGGGCCACAGTCAGCGCATTCGACCGTCAGAATCGCTTCATGTTCATCGTGATTGAATGGCTTGCCCTCGGCCTTGATTCGCTCGATGCCAAGTGAAGCAAGCGTTCGGGACATCTTATCGCCGATCAACTTCGCCCCTTCGCGCAGGCCTTCGACATCTCTCGGTTCGGTATTCGAGAGAAATCGCTCAAAATCATCCACGATGGGCAAGAGTTCCAGAATGACCGCTTGCCGGACGGCTGTAGAAACGCTTTCAATGTCCTGTCGCGTCCGCTTGCGATAGTTTTCAAATTCGGCGGCTTTACGCAGGAACTTGTCGCGCCATTCTTCAACTTCTCTTCGTAGTGTCTGTTCAAGCGAGGCTTCCGCAGCAACTTCCTCAACAGACGGAGCTTCCCCGCCGTCTGCCTGCGGGTCACTCGTCCCCGAAGGCAGCACCTCGCGCTCGGTCTCGTGTAGATTCTCCTCGGGATGTCCCGGCATAAGGATTTCCTTAAGATTCCTTCGTCAGATGTTTGGCCATGGTTTTGGCAGTGTAGTCCACCAAAGACATCAGGCGCGGGTAGTTCATCCGCGTCGGGCCGATGATGCCCAGCGTGCCACGCACTCCCGACGCCTCATAGCGTGAGGTCAGAACCGAAAGACTCTTGGCGCGTTTTTCGGGATTCTCACCTCCGATCGTCACTCGCACCTTTTCCTCTTCATCCAAAACGCCTGTCAGTAGATGGATGATGATGTCTTTGTCTTCAACAAGTTCTATGATTCCACGCAATTTCTTGGCATCGGCAAATTCCGGCTGGGAAATCACCTGCGCCGTCGGGCCGATGCGGAGGTCTTGCGGGCCGGCAAAGGTGAAGAGCTTCTCGGCGGAATCCACGAAGAAACGCACCAGTTCGGTGCGCCCTTCCGGCAGGTCTCCGATTCGCGCCGCAATTTCGTTCTTGACTTGCTCCAGTGTCAGTCCCGTCAAGCGGTCATTCAGTTCGGCGGCAACGCGGCGCACCTGTTCATCCGTCAGCGTTTGCGAAATCTCGACCATAATCGTCTTCACGAGACCGAGACGAACGGCAATGACAATCAGCACACGCCCCTCCGCGATTCGCACAATATCAATCCTCTCCAGCACACCTTCATCCAAGGACGGAGCCAGTACAACCCCCAAGAGCCTCGATATCTGAGAGAGGACACGAGCCGTGACCATCAGAATCTCCGCAACTTCACCGGAGGCCTCAGCAAACACCTGCTCGATAGACTCCTTCTCCCGGGCCGACAGTTCGGTGGTGTCCATCAATTGGTTCACATAGAGGCGATAACCAAGGTCCGTGGGCACCCGCCCGGCCGAAGTATGGGGGTGCGACAGCAATCCCATGTCCTCCAAATCTGCCATCACATTCCGAATCGTGGCAGGTGAGAGTCCGAGACGGCTATGGCGCGCCAAGAGCCGTGAGCCAACGGGTGCAGCTGTCAGGATGAAGTTTTGGATGACGAAACGGAGTACCCGTTCCTCTCGTTCCGTCAGTGTTATTGATGGACGCATCTTTAGAATTTAGTGATTTTATTGAAAATTGTCAAGGAAAACACCTATGCTGTTCGCGGGATAACTCCTCCTCTGCGCCGTAGCGCCCAGCTTGCTGGGCCATGAAATCTCCTGCCGTATAAGAGCCCAGCAAGCTGGGCGCTACACATTCCGCAATCCCTATCCCTTATGAACATTCACGGCGCGGCCAATCAGGGGGCCAATCGGTACCATGAAAACAACCCCCGCAAGAATAATCGTCATATAGAACCAAGCCGGAAGGCTCAGTTTCTCAAGGAAGGCAAGATGATAAAGAAACAGCAGCATCCATACACCCACAACAGCTAACACGCCCGCCACCGCGCCGACCAGCACCGAATGAACCTGCGCGATTCGGCGCAATCCGCCTGAAGCCATGCCTAAAAGCGTCAAGAGTCTCCATTCCTTTCGTCGCGCCATGAATTGGGCTCGCAAGGCCAGAGCAACCATCCAAAGCGATACCAGGAAGAACCCGAGAGCTCCGAATCCGAGACTGCCGCGAATTCTTCCGGCGATTCTGTCAAAACGCAGCCAAATTTCGCGAGGATAAACGACTCCAACCACTCCTTTCCATTGGCCAGCTTGAACTGCGAGACTATCCATCCAGGAGTGTGAGACCCCTTCAAACCGCACCCGCAAAACCGGAGGGAACGGATTGCCGCCGAATAGATCATGAAGATTCTCACCGACTTCAGCGGAATATAGTTGCAGCGCGCTGTCGGGCGAAATGTAAGCTACCTCGGCAGCGCCCGGCCATTTCTTCAACAAACTGGCGATATGCGTTTTCTCTTCATCAGTTACATCCTGGCATAGCTCAATATCGGTCGCCAGACTTGCCAGAAGGTCGCGGCGCAAGTCCTTTAGAAGAAGAAGCGTGCCCAGAAGGGCGGCGCAGAGCCAGAGAGCAAAGGCCAACAGCAGTCCCGCAAGCAGCGAAAGCCCGGGACGAAGCCAAAGCGTCCTCCATCCGTGATACGCATAGAACCCGATGCTTATCACTCGCGCAGTCGCCCTCCTTCCAGTGTCAGCTTTCGGGTTTCGTAGGGCCAGCTATCCTGACGATTGGTCATAACGAGGACAGTTGTTCCTCGCTGGTGGGCTCGACGAATCAGGCTTGCTATTTCCGAAGCGGACGCGCTGTCCAAATGAGCGAACGGCTCATCGGCGATTAGAAGCATCGGCTCTCGGATGAGGGCGCGCGCGATTTGAAGGCGAGCCTTCTCACCGCCGGAGAGCTGCGACGGTCTTCGGCGAGCCGAGCGAGCCAAACCCACTTCAACCAGCATTTTCATGGCGCGCGCTTTCTGCTCCCGGCGCGGCTTGCCATCTATCGCCAGAGGAGCCGCCGCATTCGCGAGAACCGTTTCGCGTTCAAGGAAGTGTTCTTCCTGGAAAACGAGGCCCAATTGCCGACGCAGTTCCGATAGGGTCACTGCTTTTCCATTTCCAAGGGAAACACCCACCACTTGACCGTGACCAGACTGCGGCAACAGCACGCCGCAAAGCATTTGCACCAATGTCGTCTTGCCTGCACCTGTCGGCCCTTCGATACCGACAAGCTCACCCTTGAGTATGCGAAGATCTATCTCGTGCAATCCTCCGCCCTGAGGATAGCCGAAAGAAATTCCTCTAAGGTCAACAATCGCGGTTTGGGATTCAGTCGAAGTGCTCATGAAGATATCGCAAAATATGTTCTACGAGGCGCTGTTACCCCCCTTATGAACCTATCTCGAAATGAATTTCCTCTCTGAAGGAGCAGCGTGCGACTACGACGCAGCGACGACGGCAGTCCCCCCGTACGCGGGGATCG
>DYHQ01000027.1 GCA_020724065.1 Candidatus Puniceispirillum sp.
TCGATTTCTAAGTACCTCAAAACTAATGAAAAACATTAAGACAGCTGTGCACCACTACCCACCTCATACAGAGACTGACTGGTGCCCAGCTTGCGTAAAGAACCGAAGCGCTCAGTCAATTCTTTGAGAAATGATGTCTTGATTTCATTTGGCACGAAAAAATCCCCGGGTTGGAAGCGGCGGGCCAACAACGGACCGAATGGTCTTGGCCGAGCCTTGCTTTGGAGACCTCCTGCAATTTTCCGTGGCCAATACCGCATGGGCACGCCCATCGAAATGACTATGGATGACAGGAGTGGACATTGGGTCACATCCCCATAGACAGCCGCTGCGCCAAGAATTCCGGCAGACCCGCGCGGCGGATCTTAGTCGCGGCGTCTTGCACTGGATAAACTTCGCGAATCCATTGAAAAGTTCCGGTGTCGGTATCGAAGAGTCCGCAGGAAAGCCGGGGATCGCCGTCTCGCGGCTGACCGACCGAGCCAATGTTGATAATTCGTTTACCGGTTGTTTCGTCCTTGAACTCTGCGGAAATATGTGAATGGCCGATAAAGGCAACCGGGTCTTCCATGACATCAAAATGCCGCCGCGCTTCCTTCTGAGAAAAGATGTAGTCCCAGTGTGCCGGATCCCGAGGCGTTGCATGAACCAGCAGCATTCCATCGGAACTCAGAGCCAGCGGTATCGCTCGAAGAAAGGCTAAGTTGTCTTCGGCGATGACTCGAGATGTCCAAGTGATGGCCTCTTGGGCATAGCTATTGAAATATTGGATGCTTGTGTGGCCAATCAGTGCGGCGTCGTGATTCCCCAACACGACGACCTGACAAGTTCGACGTACTCGTTCAATGCACTCGTTCGGATTCGCTCCATAGCCAACGATATCGCCAAGGCAATAGAGACGGTCGGGATGGCGCTTTTCCACAGCAGCGAGCGCGACCTCGAGAGCCTCGATGTTCCCGTGGATGTCCGAAATAAACCCAATTCGCATTGTCCGAGCCTCCTCCGGTTCCCCCGCTTACGACGCGGTCACCAGCAGCCAGTCGCGCTGGCTTCGATCATCAAGTTGGAATGGCCTTGGTCGTGAGTTCTGTACAGACAGCATCCAAAATGCCATTGACGAATCGGCCGCTTTGGTCCGTGCTGTATTTTTTCGCCAGCTCAATCGCTTCATTAATGGACACTTTGATTGGAATATCATCAAAGAATAGAAACTCGCATATCGCCATTCGAAGAATGATATGGTCAAGAATGGCGATGCGCTGCAGATCCCACTTTTCCGCTTTGCGGCGGATGTGGTCATCTAAAAGCGGCTCGTGCTCGGCCGTGCGTTCGGCAAGCAACCGCGCGAACCTCAGGTTTGGGTCCAACGGAGCCCGTCCCAAAAGGTCGCCATATACGATGGCAATGGGCATGCCCGAGAAATGTCGGGCATAGAGCAGTCGAAGCGCCCACTCGCGCGCGGCGTGGCGCGACTTCATGAGAAGCGATCCATCACAAAGGGGTTAGCCATCCGTGTTTATCCGGCCGTTTACCTTCCACCACTTCAAAGAAGGCTTTCTGGAGTCGCAGCGTGATGGGTCCGGGTTTGCCTTCTCCCACCGGGAGGCGATCCACGCTGCGAATCGGCGTAACCTCCGAGGCGCTGCCCGTAAAGAAAACCTCATCGGCAATTTAGAGCATCTCGCGAGGGATAATCTGTTCGCGCAAACGGATTCCAAGTTCCTGAGCAAGTTTGATGATACTGTCACGAGTAATGCCGGGCAGGACGCTCGCACCCAGAGGGGGTGTGATGATTTCGCCGTCGCGGACGACAAAGAGATTCTCGCCGGACCCTTCAGAGACATACCCCGCGGCATCGAGTGCAATCCCTTCCGCAAAACCCCCTCCGATTGCTTCCAGCTTGATGAGCTGGGAATTCATGTAATTCGCGCCGCACTTGGCCAGGGCGGGCAGCGTGTTGGGTGCCAAGCGCGTCCAGGACGAGACGCACGCGTCCACTCCCTGCGTGAGCGCTTCCGGGCCCAGATACTTTCCCCACTTCCATACGACAATGACGGTTTCGACAGGACAACTTCGCGGGTCAACGCCGAGCGCATGGTACCCGCGAAAGACGATGGGGCGAAGATACGCTTCTTTGAAGTTGTTGATTTTGACTGTTTCGAGACAGGCGTTGAACACCTGCTCTTGTGTAAATGAAATGGGCATTTGGTAGATTTTGGCCGAGTCGAAGAGGCGACGCACATGCGCATCAAGTCGGAAGACGACCGAACCCTTGGGGGTGCTGTAGCAACGCAATCCTTCAAAAACCGAAGAACCGTAGTGCACCACATGCGCGCAAACATGAATGGTGGCGTCTTTCCAGTCCACGAAACGGCCACTGAACCAGATCTTTAAGCTTTCATCGAAAGCCGACATGACTACCTCCATAGAAAATCAATCCGGTGCGGTCGTCAGTCTCTCAGCAGAGACCGTGCAATCACGAACCGCTGGATTTCTGATGTACCTTCGTAGATTTCAGTTACCTTAGCGTCGCGCAATAGGCGCTCCACAGGATAATCCTTGGTGTAACCGACACCCCCATGGATTTGCAGAGCTTCCTGCGTGACCTTGATTACCATGTCACTGGCGAAAAGCTTGGCCATGGCGGCTTCGGTGGTGAAGCGCCCGCCGCGGTCTTTTTTCGTTGCCGCCAGATAAACGAGCATCCGTGCCGCGTTGACGAGCATGTCCATGTCGGCCAGCTTGAACTGAATAGCCTGAAACTCGGCAATCGGACGACCAAATTGGACACGCAGCTTGGCATAGGTTTTGGCTTGGTCAAGCGCCGCTTGAGCCACACCGACCGCTTGCGATGCAATCCCGATGCGACCGGAGTCCAGCGCGGTCATGGCAATTTTGAATCCCATGCCTTCATCTGCCAGACGATTCTCCTTGGGGATGTGAACATCTTCCAAGACAATCGAACAGCAGTCGCTGGAGCGAATGCCCATCTTGCGCTCTTTCTTGCCGATGCGTAATCCTTCCGTGTTTCGAGGGATAATAAAAGCGCCGATGCCTTGAACTCCCTTCGTTCGGTCTGTCGCGGCGAAGAGAAGATAGATGTCGCAGTGCTGGCCGTTCGTAATGAAGTTCTTCGTTCCGCGAATCACATAGCCTTTGCCGTCGGGCTCGGCAACCGTCTGGATGCTGGCGGCGTCCGACCCTGCATCGGGCTCACTCAGGCAAAACGCGCCGAGCATCTTGCCCGTCGCCGAGGGAATCAGCCATTTCTGTTTCTGATCCTCTGTGCCGTATTTTTCCAGAGTGTTGCAGATGAGGGAGTTGTTCACGGAAACAATGAGTCCCACGGATGCGTCCACCTGCGAAATCTCCTCAATCACCAGCGTATATGAGACCATGTCGAGGCCTGCGCCGCCATAGCGCTCGGAAGTGGTGACTCCCATGAAGCCGAGCTCCCCGAGTTGTCCGAGAATTTCAGTGGGAAATTCTTCCTTTTCGTCACGCTCGGCCGCGCCGGGCCGAACCTTCTCGGTGGCGAATTCTCGGATGGTTCTGCGCACCATCTTCTGGTCTTCGGTTAGCAAGTGATCCATAGGTTTTCCTTGCTCTGTCTCATCCCAATTTCACCGCAGTACCGCTGGCGGAAACCATCAGCATGGAGTTGTTTGCGCCCAGGACTTCATAGTCAAGGTCAATTCCGACGATGGCGTTGGCTCCAAGTGCCTCCGCTCGGCTTCGCATTTCGCCGATGGCCTGGTCTTTTGCCTCAGTCAGCGTTTTCTCATAGGCGGCGGCGCGCACGCCCACGACATCTCGAATGCTGGCGAAAATGTCTTTGAAAATGTTGGCGCCGATAATCGCCTCACCTGTGACGATTCCTAAGTAGTTCTGGATTCGTTGCCCTTCGACCGTCGGTGTCGTCGTCAATATCATGGATGTCCCTCACTTTTGGCTATAGTCATAGAAACCCCGACCCGACTTGCGCCCTAAATAACCCGCCGCCACATACTTGCGCAGCAGAGGGCAAGGCCGATACTTCGAATCGCCCAAACCTTCGTGCAAAACTTCCATGATGGCAAGGCAAATATCCAGGCCGATCAAATCCGCCAGAGCCAGCGGCCCCATCGGATGATTGGCCCCGAGTTTCATTACACCGTCAATGGATTCGGCATCGGCGACGCCTTCCATCAAGCAATAAGCCCCTTCGTTAATCATCGGCATCAGAATTCGATTGGCGATGAAGCCCGGATAGTCGTTCACCGTGATCGGCGTCTTCCCAAGTTTTTTTGCTATGTCCAAGACGAGTTGATGCGTCTCGTTGGATGTTGCCAGGCCTCGAATCACTTCCACGAGCTGCATCATGGGCACGGGATTCATGAAGTGCATGCCGATGACTTTGTCCGCACGCTTCGTGTTTGACGCAATTTGTGTAATCGAGATGGTCGAAGTATTCGTTGCAAGGACCACTTCAGGACGACAAATCGAGTCCAGTCTCGTGAACAGGTCGGCCTTTGCCGACGGACTCTCGATAATGGCTTCGACGACGAAATCCGCCGAAGCGACTTCTTGAAGGTTCGTCGTTCCTTTGATTCGCCCGAGAGCGGCATCGCGGTCCGCTTCGCTAATCACCTGCTTCTTGACTTGGCGGTCCATGTTACTCTTGACGATGGTTTCTGCCCGCTTCAGAAGCTCATCAGATACCTCCACTCCAATGACCTTGAATCCGGACAAGGATGCCACATGAGCAATCCCGCTCCCCATCGTTCCCCCACCAACCACGGCAATTGTTTGGATGTTCATAAATGTCCTCTATTGAATTTGATTCGCATCTTGGTTTTGCGGTGAGACACCCACCGTACAACTTGTGGCCGAGCAGGGTCGCTGACCCTGCCGGAATCAACGCTTACTCGCCGTTGTGGCTCTCCAGAGCCGCAATGGCGCCATCGTGGGTCTGGAAATTCCCGATGGCGATCATCTCAAAACATCTCCACAGCCACCGCCGTCGCTTCGCCGCCGCCGTTGCAGAGGCCAGCGATGCCCCGACGACCACCCTGGTCTTTGAGCACATGCAGAAGCGTGATCAGAATTCGGCAGCCTGTCGCCCCAATCGGATGACCCAGAGCCACCGCGCCGCCCCAAATATTCACCTTCTTTCCTTCCAGGCCCAAGAGACGGTTGTTCGCAATGGCAACAACGGAGAAAGCTTCATTCAGCTCGAAGAAATCCACTTCGCCAAGTTTCCATCCGACGCGCTTAAGAAGCTTTTCGACGGCTCCGGCGGGAGCGGTGGTGAACCATTCGGGTGCCTGACTGTGTGTTGCAAAACCGACAATACGTGCTAAAGGTTTGACGCCGCGCTTTTCCGCCACATCGAGAGGCATCAGGACAACCGCGGCTCCTCCGTCGTTGATAGACGAAGCATTAGCGGCGGTCACCGTTCCCTGCTTGTCAAAGGCCGGCTTGAGGCTCGGAATCTTGTCGAGCTTTACGCGGCCAGGTTCTTCATCGTCGCTGATAATCGTATCGCCTTTGCTGCCCTTGATGGTGACAGGGATTATTTCCGTGCGAAATTTGCCCGCTTTTTGGGCATTCAAAGCGCGGGTATAGGATTCGATGGCAAAAGCATCTTGTTCTTCGCGTGAAATCTTCTTCTCTCGCGCACACAGTTCCGCGCAATTGCCCATGTGAACATTGCCATAGGGATCCCAAAGGCCGTCGTTGACCATTCCATCCACGATGGTGCCGTTGCCGAGGCGATAACCTTCGCGTCCCTTCGGGAGATAATAGGGCGCTTGATCCATATTTTCCATACCGCCAGCGACGACGATTTGATTTTCACCGAGTTCAACCAGTCCCGCGCCGAGCATGACCGCTTTCAATCCTGACGAACAAACCTTGTTCACGGTCAAGGCAGACGACGAATTCGGAATTCCCGCGCGGATGGCGGCTTGGCGCGCCGGAGCTTGCCCGACGCCCGCCTGTAAAACCATCCCCATAATCGTTTCTTCAACTTCTTCAGAGGCAACCTTCGCTCGCGTCAACGCCTCGCGAATCGCGATGGCTCCTAATTCGATCGCCGGAACATCTTTAAGCGTTCCCCCAAAAGAACCGATGGGCGTGCGTGCCCCAGAGACAATCACAGGTATGGGATGTTTTTCCATAGTCAATTTCCTCTTGTTTCAAAGGCGGGTACTTTTCTGTTCGTGCCGCCGATATGCTAATCCAATGAGTTTTTTAGAAGGTTATCCAGTCAATCTCAGATTCGCGTTCAAAACTTGATCCCAAATAGCCTGCCCGTTGTCGCGGAGCATGTTGGAAGATGAGCAGCCAGTGCTTTTCGTATGCTTCCTGTAAAATCTTGCGCTTCTCCTGTCCGAGCACCGCGGGGTCACCGTCGTAGCTCATCGTCGCCGCGGGCGAAAGCATCGAAACCGTCGGGATGAGGTCCGCAAGGAAGACCGCGCATTCGCTTGAAGCGCCGATGAGAACAATCGAGTGACCGGCTGTATGTCCTCCGGTTTGCCTCACCTCAACGCCTGGAAAGAGCTCGGCGTTCCCATGAAGCAATGTCAAGACTCCGGCATCTCTAAGCGGAACAAAATCCTCGATGCAGTAATCCTCGCTGTCAGGTGAGGCTTTCATCCCCTCTTCCCACTCGCTCTCTTGCACGAAGTACCGCGCCCGCGGAAAAGTGGGCACAATCTCTCCCGTTTCGTTCGCGCATGTCGCGCCACCCGCATGATCCCAGTGCAGGTGTGTCAGAATCACAGCATCAATATCGTGAGGCCTGAGCTGAATTTTTTCAAGTTCTCTCAGCAGTCGTCGCGGCCATTCCATTCGGTAGCGTTTCACAAAATCGCGCCGCGGCTTTGACCCAACCCCCACATCAACGAGAATCGTTTGCTCGCGGGAACGCACCAAAAGGCAATTCATCCCGAGCAGAAGGCGCTGACGCGGCTGAGGAGACACACCCGCAAAAGCATCGGGCGGAATAGAGAAAAGCCCGTCTTGGATGAGGTCAAGTTTGAAAGAGCTAAATTGCATCTCCGTCCTTCAGCGTCGCGACTACTTTTCCTCCAGAATCGTTCGCGCGATAATCAGGCGTTGAATTTCGGAGGTTCCTTCGCCGATCTCGGTCAGCTTGTTGTCGCGAAACATGCGCTCCACAGGGTAGTCGCGCGTGTAACCGTAACCTCCATGAATTTGGATGGCTTGCAGGCAAACGCGAGACGCCATTTCGCTGGCGTAAAGCTTGGCCATCGCCGCTTCACGAACATAGGGACGACCTTGATCTTTGAGCAACGCGGCTGTGTAGGTAAGGTGGCGCGCCGCTTCGATTTGCGTCAGCATGTCCGCGAGCTTGAATTGAGTTGCTTGGAATTTCGCGAGGGGCTGGCCAAACTGCTTGCGTTCTTTGGAGTAGCTCAGCGCCGCTTCATACGCGCCTTCGGCCAAGCCCAGAGCCATTGCCGCAATGGAGATTCGCCCGCCATCGAGCGTCGTCAGCATCTGCTTGAATCCCTCGCCCTCTTTACCCAGCAGATTCCCTTTCGGCACTTTGCATTCTTCAAAGTGAAGCATCACCGTATCCGAACCGCGGCATCCCAATTTATTCTCTTTTTTCCCGACCGCGAAGCCCGGCATCCCTGCCTCGAGGACAAAGCAGCTAATACCGCGTGTCCCCTTCGATTTATCCGTCACCGCTGAAACAACCACCGTCTGTGCATAGCTGCCGTTGGTGCAGAATTGCTTGGTTCCGTTGAGAGTATAGTGTTTGCCGTTCAGGACGGCCGTGCTTTGTGTGGCTCCGGCGTCCGAACCGGCTTGAGGCTCAGTTAAACCATAAGCCCCCAACCATTCGCCGCTGCACAGGTGAGGCAGATACTTTTTCTTTTGTTCCTCCGCTCCGAAAGCATAAATGGGCCAACAGCCGAGCGAGATGTGAGCTGCCAGCGTGAGAGCGGTTGAACCACAAACCTTCGCGATCTCTTCGACCGCGAGAGTGTACGACATATAATCCATCCCCGCGCCGCCCAGCGATTCAGGGAAGGGAATCCCCATAAGTCCGAGCTCCCCCATCTTCCTGACCGCATCATGCGGAAAGCTCTGTTCCTCATCAATCTGAGCCGCGATAAGTTTCAGTTCGTTCTGTGCAAAATCACGAACCATATCGCGGAGCATGCGTTGTTCTTCCGTCGGTTCCATATTTTCTCCTGCCGCAGATGGGGGATGTGCCTTAGTCTACTCTTCCAGAAACTCATCCAACCGATCAAACTCGCGGCCTTTCTCCTTGCGTTGTCGTCGCCGGATATCCTCGATAAGTTGGCCGTACTCCTCGTCAGATAGGTCATAGTTCTTAAGCAGTCGCTCCAGGTCGCCGCGTGCTTTGTCAAACGGGCTCCGGTGGGGAGGGGTGGAGGGGGGCGTTTTGGGACTCATGAGATGACCTGTCCTTGAAATGCAGATTGGCAAATATCGCGAAACGAAGCTACGCTTTCATCAAGACTATCAAACGGGACTTCCAATGTAATCGTGGGATACTCACCTTTCTGAGCAAAGACTTCGAGAATCGGGAGAGCCTTCACGGTTCCTTTTCCGAGTGCCCAATGACGGTCGGTCTTGCCGTCGTTATCCGAAAGGTGCAAGTGGCGGATGCTCTCGCGAAGACGCTCGGCCCATTGCACAGCCGGCACTGAACTGTAGCAATGAGCATGGCCGACATCGAGGCACATGCCGAGTTCTCCGCTTGCGAACTGGTCGAAGATGCGCTCAAAAAGAGTCGGCTCAGATTCATAGGTGTTCTCCAGCAGCAGCATGACGCCGCTCTCGCGCGCCTCAGCCAGAACGGCCGGTAATGTATCGGAAAAATGCTCCCACCACGCCTCGGCGGTTTCCGGCGGATATTGAGGAAGAAATCCCAGATGAATCACCATATGCGCTGAACCGAGCGTTCGGGATACGCGAAATCCTCGAAACATCAGATCGCGGCTGTAGAGGCGGATGTGTTCGTCGCGTGCGCCCAAGTTCAGGTTGTGAAATGGGCCATGTAACAACGCGGGGACGCCTGTCTCGGCCAAGCGATCTGCCAAGCCCAAGATTTCCTCCCACGCCATGTCCGGCCATAGAAGCCGCGAATCATCCAACATCACTTCAACCCCAACACGCAGGTCTCTGAGTCGTTCAAGGCGTTCGTCGGCCTTAGTCAATTCGCAATAGTGAAATGGAGATTCCCAAGTTTCTTTTGCGGGCGACAAAGTGATTAATCCTCCTCTGCAAGTGGTTCCAAATCGAGCACCGTTGCATCGGCTTCCAACACATCTCCTTCCTTGAAAAAAACCTTGGCCACTTTTCCCGCTCTCGGCGCGCGTAGGTTGTGCTCCATTTTCATTGCTTCCAAAATGGCCACCGTCTGTTTGGGCTCGACAATCTGCCCCTCGGTGACAAGCAATTTGCTCAATGTGCCGGGCATCGGAGCCGTCAAATGCGAATCGCTACTTCCAACAATTCCGACTGCTTCGGATTTCGGGCGTTCCAACACGACCGTTTGTCCATTGACCCAAACATGAGTGCGGTCGCCCATCTCGCGAACCACGGCACGGTATTTCACTCCATCCTTCTCAATGACGAAGTGGCCCGAGTCAATTTCCTCACAATGGACGCTTCGAATATTTCCGTCAACGGTGATTTGGATGCCGTCGCGCGTCTTCTCAAGCGCTACGCGACGCAATTTTCCTTCAAGGATATATTCGTTTTTCAAGGTTCGTACGATTCGCTAATTCATAGAATCACAGCCAAGCCTATCCATGAGCGATTTCCCAATGACCGATGGTTTGCCACGGCGTCGGCCGCGCCTTGGACGATAGAGCACCGTCGCTGCGTCGCGCTCCCGCGCGTGCGAGTGTCGCCGCAATGAGAGCCATTTCCTGGACATTCTCGCTGGGGCGCGGCGGTTTCCAGTCGGCAAAATGGTGGTCAAGGAAGTGCGTTGAAAGCTTGCCTGATAAAAAGGCCGGATGCTTCAAAATGTCAAGTAGAAGAGAAATCGGCGTCGCTACACCCAAAATAACATAATCCGACAAGGCTCGCCGCATCCTGCGAATCGCTTCGTCGCGGCTCTCTCCATGGGTGATCACTTTCGACAAAATAGGATCATAGTGCACCGAAATCTCCAGGCCCTCGCGCAAGCCGCTGTCGCATCGGACGCCCGGTCCCTGAGGTTCTGCAAGCGCGGCAATCACGCCGGAGGAGGGCAAAAAATCCCTGGCCGCGTCTTCCGCATAGATGCGACACTCGACGGCATGGCCTCGAGGTTGCACCTGCTCCTGAGTCAGTGGAATCGGTTCTCCCGATGCAATTTGAAGTTGTAGGGCGACAAGATCCAATCCCGTACAGAGCTCCGTGACGGGATGTTCAACCTGCAAGCGTGCATTGACTTCGAGGAAATAGTAATGTCCCTTCTCGTAGAGGAATTCCACCGTTCCCGCATTCCGGTAGCCCGCAGCCTTGGCGATTTTCACAGCGGTCTGCCCCATCTCCACTCGAAGCTTCGCCGTCATCACAGGCGATGGACTCTCTTCAATAATCTTCTGATGTCGCCGCTGAATGGAACACTCGCGCTCACCGAGCCAAACGGCGTTGCCATGTTCATCGCAGAGGATTTGCATCTCAATGTGGCGCGGCTCGGCAATATACTTCTCCAGATAGACTGTCGCATCGCCGAAAGCAGTCTGCGACTCGCGCATGGCCGCCTCAAGACCCGCGTTCAAATCGGCAAGGGATGAAACGACGCGCATTCCCTTGCCTCCGCCACCCGCTGCCGCCTTGACGAGAACCGGATAGCCGATTTTCTGAGCTTCTTTCTTAAATGCGCCTATATCCGGCTGTACCGCGGTCATGCCCGGGATCACCGGTGCGCCGACACTCAAAGCAAGTTGGCGCGCCTCAAGCTTGTCGCCCACGCGCCGCAACGCGTCCGACGGAGGGCCAACGAAAATGAGACCCGCTTCACTGCATGCTTTCGCAAAAGAAGCATTCTCCGCAAGGAAACCGTATCCCGGGTGAATCGCTTCCGCACCGGTCGCTTTGGCAGCTCCGATGATCCTTTCGATGTTCAGATAGCTTTCGAGAGGTGGTGGCGGTCCAATTTCCACCGCCTCGTCCGCCATCTCTACATGGAGGGATTTCCGGTCAGCTTGCGAATAGACGGCGACCGTTGTGATCCCCATTTCGCGCGCCGTCCGCAAAACCCGCACGGCGATCTCCCCTCGATTGGCGACGAGCAACTTCTTAAACATTCCAGGCCGGTTTTCTTTTTTCAAGAAATGCTTTCATCCCCTCGAGGCCTTCTTCCGAGATTCGGAGTCGTGCGATCATGTTCGCCGTATAGTCGCGAGCCTCCGCCAGAGGCATCTGTGCCACTTCCTCCAACATTTTCTTGCAAGCGCTCAGAGCTTCCGGTCCGCATGAAAGAAAATGCTGTACATAGTTGTTGACCGCGTCATCCAGCGCGGTCTCAGACACGACTTTGTTGACAAAGCCAATTTCGTGCGCACGCTGAGCCGTGATGCGCTCGCCTGTGAGAAAATATTCACGAGCGCGTCCTTCCCCAACGCGCCGAATCACGAAGGGTGAAATGCACGCGGGAACCAAGCCGATTCTGACCTCGCTGAAGGAGAAAATGGCGGTTTCCGCGGCAACGACAATATCGCAACAGGCTGCGACACCAACTCCACCGCCGAAGGCGGACCCTTGCACGCGCGCAATCGTCGGTCGAGGAAAGCGATAGAGAGCGGCGAGCATGTCGGCGAGCTTCAGGCTATCGTCAAGGTTCTCCTCGAAGTTCGCGCCGACCATTTCGCCCATCCAATGGAAATCCGCACCCGCACAGAAAGTGGAACCTTCCGCAGCGACGATAAGCACGCGCAGATCGCCACGCTTCGCCAATTCTCCCAGTGCATCCGATACTTCGGCAATCAATATCTCGTCGAAAGCATTGCGCACCTGAGGCCGATTCAAGACGATGCGTCCAATGGAACCTTCAATTTCCTTCTTGATCGTCTCGTATTTCACGCTTCTGGCAATCATTCTGCTTGGACTGGATTCGACTCAGCGCGTAGTTGTCGCCGTTTTGAGCATGCTCAGAAGAGCCTCAGGATTGTTCGAACGAATAAGATAATGTTTCTTCCCTTGACATACAAGGTGCACGCCTTGACCCTTGAAACGCGCATTATATACCCATTTGCCGCCATAATAATGAACGCCGAAGCCCGCAAGCACGGGAATCGGTTCAATCCCCAGAACCCGTATATCTCGCAGCGCCACTCGTTTGCGCCAAATCGCGAAGCCAAAGCGCAATTCGCTTGTGGTGATGACGACCTTCATTCGAGAGAAAAGGGCAAGGACAATGAAGCAGAGAAATAACGCCAATAAGGCGAACCCGAATTCTTCCGCGGAACATGTCAAGAAAACGCAGAGGATGCCTGCGACGCCCAGCAGGCAAATCAGAAGAGCAAACCATGTCGGCATCGTCTGACTTTCTTGATAAATCGTCGTTTCCATCGGACTACATCCGAAAAATGCCCATTCTGTAATCGGGAATCGGCCCACACAGCGACATCGCAATCGCGAGCCCGAGCGCGTTGCGGGTGTCGGGCGGGTCAAGGATGCCGTCGTCCCAAAGCCTCGCGGTGGAGTACAAGGGGTGCCCTTCGCGCTCGTATTTCTCCATAACGGGCTTGCGAATCGCCTCTTCTTCTTCTTTGCTCAGGTGTTCGCCTTTGGCTTCGAGCTGCTCGCGTTTGACCTGCACCAGAACATCCGCGGCTTGCTCGGCGCCCATGACGGTAATGCGAGAGTTCGGCCACATCCAAAGAAGCCTGGGCAAATAGCCGCGCCCGCACATCGCATAGTTGCCCGCGCCGTGCGAAGCGCCGACAATCACGGTGAACCTCGGCACTTGAGCATTCGCCACCGCATGAACCATCTTCGCCCCGTCGGAGGCAATCGCGCCATGTTCGTATTGCTTCCCCACGATAAAGCCCGTGATGTTCTGCAAGAAAATCAGTGGGATCTTCCGCATGGCGCATAGCGTGATGAAGTGCGCCCCCTTCTTCGCTGATTCCGAGAAGAGCACGCCGTTGTTGGCGACAATGCCCACCAGATACCCGTGAATCCGGGCAAAGCCGGTGACAAGAGTTGTCCCGTAGAGTGCTTTGAATTCCTGGAAACGCGAGCCATCCACGATGCGCGCAATAACCTCGCGAATATCGTAGGGTTTACGAACATCGCGCGGAACAACACCATAGAGTTCATCGGGATCGTAGGCCGGTTCCTCGGGTTCGGCACGATCAAGTGGGAAGCGATTCGGTGGGTCCAGAGCTTCGACGACATTGCGACAGATTTGCAGCGCGTGTTCATCATTCAGCGCGTAGTGATCCGACACACCCGAGATCCGGCAGTGGACATCGGCACCACCAAGCTCTTCGGGAGTCACTTCAATTCCCGTTGCCGTTTTGACCAGCGGGGGCCCGCCGATGAAAATCGTCGCTTGATAGCGCACCATGATCGTCTCGTCGCTCATGGCCGGGACATACGCCCCGCCCGCGGTGCAGAATCCCAACACGGCGGAAATTTGGGCAATGCCCATCGCCGAAAGACGCGCCTGATTATAGAAAATGCGTCCGAAATGCTCTTTGTCAGGGAAAGTGCCGGCTTGCTCAGGCAAGTAGATTCCGCCCGAATCCACCAGATAGACGCAGGGCAACCGATTCTCCATCGCGATTTCTTGAGCGCGGACATGCTTGCGGATCGTCATCGGGAAATAGGTGCCGCCTTTGACGGTTGCATCGTTGGCCACGATGAGGATTTCGCGCCCGTGAACGATGCCCACCCCCGTAATGATCCCCGCGCCGGGCGCCATGTTATCATACATTCCCCATGACGCCATCGGCGAGAATTCCAAGAAAGGGGTGTCGGGATCGAAGAGTTTCTCTAACCGTTCGCGAGCGGTCAGTTTCCCCCGCTTCTTGTGCCGCTCAATCGCTTCAGGAGGACCTCCCGGCCGAAGCTTCGCCAGCTTCTCGCGCAGATCTTGCGCCAGTTCTAAGTTCGCCTTGCGATTGACGATGTACTCTTCGTCTTTCGCAGAGATGTTCGATTCAATCTTGAACAAGGAGATAACCCTGACTTTCTCGAAATCGCAAAATTGGATTGTTCAAATCTCAAACGGAGTCAAGAAGCTCTCGAGTCTTTCTCTTCGGTGCAACCTCTTGCAGAATGTTCAGTAGCCCTTGAAAGTCCGTTTCGGTCAGATCGCGCTTCTTGCGGAAGACAACCGTGCGACAGCGCTTGGGTGCCGGCCTTCCCCATCGCAGTGCAAGGACTTGGCCGCCGCCGAGCAGAGAGTAGCTTTTCGGCAAGGACAATTGGAAGAAGGAGCTGTCCCTCCCAAAAAGAGTCACACTGTCCGTGCGAACCTCAATCATTGCCCAAGCAGACGGTCGCGCGGCATTCAAGAAACTGTGAACTTGCTTTGCAAGGCCAATGAGAACCGCGACGGCGATAATAATACCCATCCAGTCCTGGCGCGTTTCGCGCAATGAGCTGTAGGCCATCCAAGCGACATACAGCACCAGGATCCCCTGCACTACTATCCGCCAGGGACTTTGTTTCTCCTGCGGCTTGTCAAGCGTTCGCGCGGCAAAGGAAACCATATCCGCTTCTACCGAGATTCAGCGCTTCCGACTCGAGACATTTTCCCAGTGATCAGGCCGGGACGACTTTGTATCCGTAGCAGTGAATTCCTTCATGCCCTTCGTCGCGGATTTTGCGGAATACAACGCGCACCTTCATGCCGATTTTTACATCGCTGAGTGGGCAGTCGGCAATTTGAGCGGTAATGCGCGCGCCCCCGGGAAGTTCGACAATGCCGAGGGCATAAGCGCCCTGATCCTCAAAACCTGCTGGCGCCACGCGAATAACTGTGTAGGTAATCAGGTTGCCTTCATAATCAAGCTTCACCGGTTCAAACTGACGGTTGCCATTTTTGGGCTCGACAAGGCGCGGCGGAAAATAGGTTTTTCCCGTCTTTTTGGATTTCGATGCTTCTCCCCGATAACGCTGCGGAATTTCACGCCAATAACGCGCTGTGATGGAAGACATCATCTATCTCCTCTCCTCAATTTCAAACTGCTTTGAAAATGTGAACGACAGTTGAACCACCCGAGCCGCCCATGTTTTGCGTCAGGCCGATGCGAGCCTTTTGGAGCTGTCGCTTTCCCGCCTCGCCACGAAGTTGATGCGCGACTTCGACTACTTGTGCCACGCCTGTTGCGCCGACCGGATGGCCTTTAGATTTCAGACCTCCCGAGGAATTGATGGGTTTTGCTCCGTCCAGCGCTGTCGCTCCCTCCAAAGTTGCATCACCGCCCTTGCCAACTTCAAAGAAGCCGAGCGCCTCAATCACGCAGATTTCCGCGATGGTGAAGCAATCGTGGACCTCGGCAAAGTCAATGTCCGCAGGCTTCATGTTGGCCATCTTATAGGCATGTTGAGCAGCAACTTCTGTTGCCTTCAAGTAAGCAATGTCCTCACGATGTGCCAGCGACAATGTATCCGTCGCGGCACCCGAAGCAGCGATCACTACAGGCGAATGCTTCTTGAATTTCGCACGCGCCATTTCGAGCGGGCAGAGAATTGCAGCTGCCGCGCCATCCGTAATCGGCGAGCAATCCAAAAGGCGCAATGGGTCCGCCACCATCGTCGAGGTCATCACCTGTTCCGGCGTGACCTTCGACTGAAACTGCGCATTCGGATTCAAGAGCCCATTCGCGTGGTTTTTCACCGCGACCTGAGCTAATTGTTTGCGAAACTTGTCGAACGGAATATTGTGCTTGGCTTGATAAGCATTCGCGATCATCGCATAGAGACCGGGGAAAGTCGCGCCGTTGTAGCATTCCCATTCTTGGTCAGCAGCGGTCGCGAGCGCATAGGTTGCCGCGCCGCCGTCCACATCGAGCATTTTCTCGACGCCGCCGACGAGAACGATGTCCGAGACACCCAGCGCCACATCCATCCATCCCATGCGCACCGCAAGTCCGCCTGACGCGCAAGCCGATTCGACACGCGCGGCGGGAATAGGACATTGCCCAAGGTAATCCGCCAAGAGCGAACCCAAATGCTCTTGCCCGATGAAAAGCCCTGGCGTCATCGAGCCGACATAGAGCGAATCAATGTGGTCCACACTGGCGTCGTCCATCGCCAGCAGCGCCGCCTCGACGAAAATATCGCGCAGCGATTTCTCCCATAATTCCCCCCATTTATTCATTCCAACTCCAATCACAGCGACATCACGCATAGATGAGTCCTTTCGTGTATTGCAGCATTTGATATTCTTTCATGCCGGGCGGGTCTGGAGACCCACGACGGCGCCCCCCTTTGTCCCCCCATTTAATGGGGGGACAAAGGGGGGCCACACATATTGGCGAAAAACTCTTACCCCGCTTTCAGAATCTTCCCTCGGAATTTGGCGTAGGTGCCGTAGTCAATGTAGAACTTGTTTTCGTCGAGCTGCGGGCGAGTTTTCGGAGCCAACTCAGGTTTGCCTTTGATATGCTCCGTCACGGTGTAAATGAACCCGTCTGAACCAGCACCACTACCATAAGAGACCATGAAAATCTTATCACCCGGCTTCGAGATGTCGAGAATCGCCGTGAGTCCCATCGGCGATGAGCCTGAGTAAGTATTCCCAAGCCATGGAGTCAACCAGCCCGTCTTGTTCTGTTCTTCGGTGAAGCCGAGCATTTTCGCCACGCGCATCGGAAATTTGCCGTTCGGCTGATGGAAAACGCAATGCGCAAAATCCGAGGGTTTCATGCGCGACATCTCAAGAAGCGCGCGACCGCAACCCAAGATGTGCTTGAAATAGGCTGGGTCGCCTGTGAAACGGCCGCCGTGCGACGGGTAGAAGCTGTGCTCACGCCGCCAGAAATCGGGCGTGTCCGTCATGTAGGAATAGGTGAAATCCACTGTGGCGAGCACATCACCGTTTCCGAAGAGAAATGCCGCTGCTCCAGCCGAAGCGCTGTATTCGAGAGCATCGCCCGGTGCTCCTTGCGAAGTGTCCGCGCCGATGCCGAGGCCATACTCGATCAAGCCTGCTTTCACGAGGCCGTAGCAGACGAACATCCCTTCGCTGCCCGCCTTGCACGCAAATTCCATATCGGCGGTGTGAATATCGGGCGTTGCGCCAAGAGCCTCCGCGACGGTCGTGCCTGTGGGTTTGACCGCATACGGATGCGACTCGGAACCGACATAGACCGCGCCAATTTTCTTCGGGTCAATTCCAGCGCGTTTCACCGCGCGACGCGCCGCTTCGACGGACATCGTGATGACATCTTGGTCAGGAGTGGGCACGCTCTTTTCATAGAGCTGCAAACCCCGCTTAATCGTCTCGGGATCCATTCCCCAGACTTTCGCGATTTCTTCCACTTTGATTCGATGGCGCGGAATATAACTGCCGTAGCCTACAATACCGACAACTCTTTCTTGAGCCATTCATCCTCCAATTATCCGAAAGACGGGAAAAATTCTTCGGGAACGTATCGAACTTTGCTGTCTTTCTATTTCTTTTCTTCTAAGACACTATTTATGGAACCTACATCTAATTCGTACCAGGCGCCCGTCGAAGCATCCACAATCACCGGAAATAGTCCGAAGATTACGTCAAGAATAATCCAGCTACCTTCCACACGATTTGTTATATAATAAGTGCGAGGCTCGTATCCCTCTTTTATGAATTCGACTTGATACGACCGTTTCGATTCCAGCTTCAACGTCAGGGGTGTTGTGCCTCTTAGAAATCCGTCAACATATACCTCGGCTCCTGAAGGTTTGGATGCGAAGTTAACAGTATTGCTTGTCCCCTTAAGGATTGCCGCGCATCCAGCGACAAGTAAACCCAAAAGGATGATGGAAGAAACGATGGTGATGTACCTCTTGGCCCTCTTCATCATGGTCAAATCCTCCGCCAGTTCAAAAAGACTATTGCTCGCCGTTGTGGGTCTTGAGACCCGCAACGGTAACGATCCCGAACTTTCCTACGGGCAGGCTCCGCCTGTCCGTCGCCCAATGGTGACCAGTGGCCGCCCCCAGGGTTTCTTGTGTCGAGCGAATCAGGAAATTCGCCGCGACAATTTGAATAAACTGACTATGGAACGCTTCTGTATTTCGTCAGTAACAAATTACCATCTCGAATAAGACCAATTCCCGGAGCATACAATTTGTACTCTTGGGCCTTAGGTTCCAAGGGCGTTGTCTCTTCCGTTTTCAAACAACGCTCGAATCGGCGCGCTGGTGTCTCCACGATCTCGTTAATGCTCACTATTTCTGCTCTATCCATTGCCACCTCCGGAGCAATCTCCTGATAATATCTGGCTCCGAGCAGGATCATTCCCGGCATCATCAAACCCGCTTCTGCGTTTCCCGAATCTGCTCTCCACGAACCGCTATGACCGACGATTTCCCCATTCTCATAGATATCTACATCTTCGCCGAAATAGAACACGCTATTGGTCTGCGTGCATATTGCGAAGAAATTTCTTGAGATCTCGACCACTCTGCCACTTACGGTCTCCCTCTCTTCCACAACTCTTGTCACGACATTCCCCATTGTCTCTGTCTTGTCCAATACGGTGATCTGGAGTCTAACGGAATCCTCATCTTCGACTCCTTCCAAAGTCAATTGATAGCCGGGTTCCAGAACAAATTACTGGTTTCTTCCCGTTGAAGAAAAATCACATTTTTCCAAATCGAAAGACTCCGTCCAGTCGGTTGATTGCTGTCGGCCGCCTCTCTCTGACATACAATGCGCCGCAATTGTGCTCGCACAGAAAAGACAAGCTATCAGGCCAATCTTGGCAGTAAATGCTATGTATTTCATGGTGATCGTCTTGGACATGCTCAAAGCAATCCAATTAACGCACGGGGAACGAGAACATCACACCGACCTCGGGAGCCCAATCGGTCGCTTTTTAAGTCACCCCGAATGCGTTATTAAGCTTGACAAAAATGCGATCACTCAAATGCCATTGCGTTTCTATGATCAGCTCGATTTCATCCTGCACTCCCTCCACGCCCAAGTAGATTCGCCATGAGCGTGAAAGGCGCTTCAAGTATTCCACCGCCATCTCACCCAGCTCCATTGTTCCTGCATCGCTCGTGTACTCGACGGCGGCTCGAGCGATTAGGGTGCCAAAGGAGAAACCGCGGATCACACCGGTTCCGACTTTGACCTCCCATTCGCTCGTGCCGATCAAGATTTTGCCTTTCTGGAATGGGTAAACTATCTCAGCAAAACTGAATATTTCGGGTCGGTGAGCGCTCTCTGTCAGCCATCTCCAGTCCAACTGGGTCTGCACATCGCCGAGTCCCGATTCCGTCAATTCCGCCGGCATGGTAGATGGATCACTGGACGATTTTTCCAACGAAGCATCTATGATAGCCGCTTCCGTCTCGATTGCCAAATTGCGTGTCAGACCATAACCCAAGAAGACCAGACCTTCACTGGCTCGGTACCTTCCCCGGAAGTCTTGGTCAAGCCCGAAACCCAACTCTTGTGGTTTGTATTCCATGTTGTCATCGAGATAATACTCAAAGAACGGATAGAACAGCAGCTCGCCCGGGCGAACATAAGTGCCGAACATCGAGGTTGGAATCCCGATGCCACGGTCTTTCAAATACTGCGGCAAATCCTCGGTTGCAGCTTGTGAGTTGGCGGCCTGTCCGAGGCAAGAACCGCAAGACAATGCTACAGTTAGCATGATGAGAACGACCATAGCTCTCACTTGGACGACGAATATCGGTCCGATCTGGAGACTCGCCGCGGCGATCAAATGATTCTATCGCGGTGGCGGTGGAACCTCGAGCAAAGGCGTCGCGTCGGCGCCTTTGCGCACGAGCGTCA
>DYHQ01000028.1 GCA_020724065.1 Candidatus Puniceispirillum sp.
CGGCTAACTTCCAAATAAATAATTTTCAAGGATAAACATTGAGACAGCTGTGGTCGGTCTGGCCCCTAGACTCCATCGCTGTCCCGATCGTGGTCGGGGCGCCGCATGTAGCTATCCCTTCGATTCTGGTTATCGCAACGCAATACGGATCTGGACGTGTCGTTGCGTTCGACCGGCATTCCTTGGACAACATCGGATTGCCTTTATACGACAACACCCAGTTTGCCGACCAGATGTTCGATTGGCTTGATTC
The DNA here is from genome assembly GCA_020724065.1 of Candidatus Puniceispirillum sp. GTDB lineage: Bacteria > Electryoneota > RPQS01 > RPQS01 > DYHQ01 > DYHQ01. Next base: position 254 of record DYHQ01000028.1, read on the forward strand.
CCAGTACCGGCGGAGCGTCGTGTTTACGCAGAGCCACGCGGAATGGCTGGGCGATGCCAATTTCGACAGCTTAAAGACGCACCTTGAGAGTCGCGGATACACGGTGTCACGACTCTATTCCGCCATAACGCCGGCGGCTCTGACGGGAAAGGGTGTGCTCTTGATCGGAAACGCCTGGGGCCCGATCAGCCCTTCTGAAATTACGGCGATTCTCGATTTCGTCAATCAAGGAGGGGGTCTCATCTTGTGCGGTCTCGGCTGGTCCTGGCTGGCATACCATCCCGGCCAGACGATGGAGGATTACCCGATGGTTCAAGTCAGCCGCAACTTTGGCATTACCTGGTTGAACGGCTTCATCAGCGATCCACTCCATAATTATGAAGGGACGCCACTCTTTTACACCTTCTACCCCAATGTCGGCATTCAAAGGCCAGCCGACGCTATGGCCTACATCGACTCCGTGACCGCGGTCCATCCTGCCGACTTGCCGGCATTGCTTCAGTCCGACACGAATGTGCGCACCAACTACACTAATGCGAATCTGATCCTGAAGGTGGCCGCACTGGAGGCAGTCCCCAGCGGCAACGCGCCACAGGATGTGTTCGCTTTCTATCGCTCGCTCTTGCCGACCTATCCGCAGTACTTCCAGAAGTCGGTAACCTTTGATCCAGCTGTTCAGAGTACAATGGCTTGGCTCCGCGAGCGAATGTATCGCACGCTGGCCGACGCCCTGCCCTTAACGGATTCATTGAAGACCGTGATCGGCAGCACGATGGGACTATTCGGCGAGTACCAGACAGTTTGGGCAAACCACAGCATCTTGCTCTTGGATAACACTCGCCTCGATCCTCAGCAGCGAGAAGTTGTCCAAACGATGCTGGATAACATCGATTCCGAACTTCACAATCTCCGGGCGATCTCATTCACGGGCGAACTTGGCACCACCTCCCCACCAGTGGATCTCGGTGGATATGGAGGTTTCGTGAACAGCTTCAGCAACACGATTGGGACGATGCCCGGAAACCCGTTTCCGCCGGACGTGCCGCCCGGACAAGATGACGCATTCTGTGGAGCCTTGGCCCATGAGATCAACCACATTGTGGATGCTTACTATGTAGAAGGCTCCCCGTCACTTTCGGCCCGAAAGAGTGCTCTGATTGCCGCCGCTGGCAATGATTCTCTCAATTATCTGCGCAGCATGTTTGAAGATGGCTTTTTTCAGCAGGCCCCCCAGGAATTCTTCGCCTCCATTGCCAATCAGTGGTTTTGCGACAGTTGGAAGACGATCCAACTGGGCCTTGTGCGTTTTGACCACGGTTATCTCCACCCAATCAATCAGGCACTCTTCTACCTCGATGTCTACTCTCTCGGGGCTGACAGTTCCTCCATCTACCTTGGTGATGGGAACTGCAACGTGACTCATGATTATGTTCAATTGACCCGGGATCAAAATGATCACATCGTGAGCGTACATCATATGGATTCCACTGTCACCTTTGTGCTCGACCAGAATGGAGATGTGATCGACTACTCGATTATGCATGAATGCAACACAACGCTGCGCGCTCACTAGGACTTTGAGCAGACAGGACAGTCCATGGCCACCGACAATTCAATCTTTGGGAACGATGGTACGCTGTTCGGAGATGCCTATATGCAGGATGGGCGTATTTTCTTCGATGGTGATGGCGACTACGTAATTATTGGCGCTCCTGCCAGTTTGCGCTTCTACACATCCGACTTCCGCATCGAATGTGATTTTGCAACCACCGCAGATGGTTCCCTTGTCAATCGCTGGAACGCGGATGACGGCACGATCAGTCTTGGGATCACCAATGGAACGATGCATGTTCAGGTGGACAACACCGGGCCGGGGGACTTCGAATTCCACGGCTCCACGGTCGTGAATGACGGCCAATTACACCATACCGTCTTGTCGCGTGTGGGTCAACGAATTTGCTTGACCGTGGATTCCAACACCGACTTGGATACGGTGCTGACCTATCTGGAATCCACAGATGCTTATACCGACTGGTGGGTGGGAGCGTTCTATAACCCACAATACGGGATCAGTGAATTTTACACGGGAAGCATTTCGGATGTCAAGATCTGGTCGGTGCCATATGTTCCTCAGCTGGTCATTCAGGTCGAGGATCAAAGTGGCCGCCTGATGTGGCCGCCTCATCCGTGTGCTGACACCTACGACATCGAGGCGGCCGATGATCCAGACGGTCCGTTTACCATAGTCTCGGCAACAACAGATACGACGGTAATTGACCCGCTGGGTGTGAACACACGAAGGTTCTACCACATCGTCCCGAGAAACTAACGGTCGGAAAATGGGTCGGCTGCAAGCAGCCGACTCCGCAGAAAGTGTAGGCCGCCGGAACCTCGCAACAAAATAACCGGTTCTCGAATCCCAAGCGTGAACCTGAAGGTTTGATTTCAGAGAGGGGGGCTCGAAAAAGTCTACGGGCCCTCCGGCGGCCTTTCTGATACAAAAAGAGACCCTGACTGATTCGTTCAATTCAGTCAGGGTCTTTATTTTATTGTGGGCACGGCGTGCCGCGCCCCTACTTCCGGACCCAGAGCATCAGCCATAGGCCCAGAAGCGTAAACACCATATTGCCTCCCCATGCGGCGAGTTGCGGCGGTAGTGTTCCGTGGTAGCCGAGTACTTTGCCAATTTGCATGAGACCGAAATAGACAAAGCAGACCAGCAGCCCCAAACCAAATCCCAATACAAGTCCCCCTCGCCGACGAATGGCCGCCAAGGGAACGCCAAAGAAGACAATAATCACATTCGCAAAAGGTTGCGAAATCTTGAAGGCCAAATCCACAACCCATTTTGCGCTCCAATTGCCGCTGTGCCGGAGTTTCTCAATGAAGGCTTTCAGCTCACTGTAGTTCATTTCTTCGGGTTTTGTCTGGACTCTGGTAAGGTCGCTTGGTTCGAAGCCCAAATCCGTTCGCCGCAGCGTTTCAAAGGTTTCGATATGTTCGCCGCTCGGCTGAGGAGTTCGCCGGCGCCCTGATTTGAGCATCCAAGCGGTTCCATCCCAAGCGATTTCGTCGGCCTCGATGTGCTCCAGAATTCGATTGGCCCCGACTTTTTGAATTGTGACATGGTATCCAGTATGGACTAAGGGGTCATAGGATTCCATATGGAGAAACTCGCCGACGCCCACTTGAAGATAAATCCGACCTTGACGAGCCGCCGTGGGGCGTGGTTTCAGTCTGACTTTTTCGCGGTAGATGTCTTGGCGCAATTGATTAGCCGCCGGAACAATCGTCTCGCCGAAAGCAACCGAGAAAACACTCATGGGAACTGCCACGACAAGGTGCAGCACGACGATGCGATAAAGGCTGTAGCCTGCTCCTTGCATTGCCGCAAGCTCATGGGAATGCATCAACCCACCAACCGTAAAGAGGGTCGCCAAAAGCATGGAAACCGGCAGTGTCAGATAAATAATGTAGGGAAGATAGAGGAAATAATAGCGGAAAACAAGCCACGCGGGACAGTGGGCGTCAATAAAGCGGTCCAGATTCTCAATGACATCCACCGTCACGAAGATGACAATCGAAGCCAAAACGGCGAATATCAAGATACCGAAGAAGCGTGTAAGGATATAGCGGTCGAGAATACCCATGACAAGCCTATAGCTGTGCCAACGCTCTTTTCAGGCGACGCAGGACCACCGACCGCCCTAAAATCTCCATAACTTCAAAAAGCCCCGCACTGACTGTCCGACCCGTCAGGGCCAGTCGCAACGGGTGAATTATTTTCGCCGCCTCGATGCCCCAACGGTTGCAATGCACGCGCAAATCATTTTCGAGAGCAGCTGCTCCAAAATCCACGCGTGTCTCCAAGTCCTCTATATATTGAGAAAAGCGCTTCGGAAATTCGGCGTCTGACCAATATTTGGCGCGTCCTTTTTCATCCCATTCTTCCGGGTCGTGGAAGAAATAGGCTCCCATTTCCCGGATGTCCTGGGGCATTCGCAGCCGCGACTGCAGCAACGCCGCCACCTTCTGCACATAGCCCTCTTCAACCGAACTGTCCAGATAGGGAACCAGCATCCGGGCCAAATCGGACACGGGCAAAGTATGCAGATACTCGCTGTTCATCCAAACGAGTTTCGTCTCATCAAAAACGGCACTGCTTGGTTTGATTCCGTCAATCGAAAAAGCCTGCACTAGCTCAGCGCGGGAAAGAATCTCTCTGTCGCCTTTTCCCGGCGACCAACCTAAGAGAGCGATGAAATTGAAGAGAGCGTCCGGCAGATAGCCCTTTTGACGATATTCCCCCACTGAAGTCGCGCCGTGCCGCTTGGAAAGACGCTTCTTATCGGGACCCAGTATCAGCGGTACATGAGCAAATCGTGGCGGCTCCCAATTCATCACTCGATAAATCAGAAGCTGCTTTGGCGTGTTGGAAATATGGTCGTCACCCCGGATGACATCCGTGATACCCATGGCATGGTCATCGGCCACCACGGATAGATGGTAGGTCGGCGAACCATCGCGTCGAAGCAAGACAAAATCGTCTAATGCTGCGCCACGAAACCGAACCTCTCCATGCACGCCATCCAAGAAGACAATGTCCTCGTCCGGCGCGAGAAATCGAACGGCGTAAGGTTCTCCTTCAGGACGATCTTTCTGGCAAACCTTATCTCGATCAACGCGAAATCCGAACGACACCTCTCCGCGCCGGCGTGCTTGGTCTCGCATTGCTTCCAGTTGTTCCGGCGAGGTGTAGTCGCGGTAAGCTGCCCCGCGCTCCACCAAGGCGTGAGCCAGCTCATGGTATTCCCTTAGGCGGTCCGATTGATAGACAACGGATCCATCCGATTCCATTCCTAACCACTGCAAATCGTCCAGGATGGCATTGGCCAAATCGCCCTGCGAGCGTTCGAGGTCCGTGTCCTCGATCCGAACCAAGAAATCACCGCCCGTATGCCGTGCGTAGAGCCAGTTGAATACGGCGGTTCGGGCGCCGCCAATATGCAAACTGCCTGTGGGACTCGGCGCAAAGCGAACGCGCACTGGAGCCATGGTGGTTCTCTCGAAGGGGCTATATGAAGTTAAGGGTCGGACTGAAAGTATAGTCGGAAATGTCGCTCACTCCGGCTTCAGACGGAGCGTCTGAGTGGCTTGGCCGGGTCTGAGGGTCACCGCTTCCTGTGCTTGGCGGCCATCGGGCCAAAAAAGCTCGATGCGATGTGTTCCCCCTTCGAGCAAGAGAGTCAGCGGAGGCCGAACATGGATTTCTCGTCTGTCAACCCATATCGCCGCGCTTTCGGGCTCACACTCAACACGGACGACTCGCCAATTCCAATCCTTGAATGGAGTGCCAATCTCGGGAAGCTCGCGAGTATCATAGGGGCTGATTGGAGCCATAAAGAAGATGGTGCGTGTCGTTTCATTGGGTTGAATGGTGGCGTGTTGGAGGGTGGGGACAGGGCGATGACCTTCCCGGCGCAAAGTGACAGTGAAAGTATCGGCAGGCAAGTCGGATAGGAAGGCGGGGGTGAGCAGATTCGTGGGGCGGCTGTTCAAAATCACCTCGGCTCCGGGCGGGCGTGAAATCACAACCAACACGCCGGCCTCGCGATGCAAGAGCGCCCACACCGCATACCAAGTCGCACCCAAGATGAGCACGGCACAAAGCAGCATTCCCAGAATGGTCTGCCGCCGCTTGAAAGAGGATTTTGCCTCGGGGCTCGTCGTTTCTTCAGCCATACGATCTTTCTATGGTTCATCCCCTATGGGTTCATAACAATATAGTGTTTTTCTCCCAAATTTCAACCCCGTCAAAATCACTGCGCGGTGATGCTCTTTTCATTTCCTATTGTTTCATCTGAGCGACGATAGTGTGGAATTCCCGCTCAAAATGGTGAGCACCGCGCGCCGATTCGGCACCAATGAACGCCCGCACACGGCCATCCGGTAAAGGTTCAATCCACACCCATAATTGGCGATGAATCATATAGAAAGCCAGAAGAAGACCTAAGGTCATCGCAATGAACCCCGCCCATATCACGGAGCCTCCTCGATCTTGCCGAAATTGAAAAACCGTACGCAGTTCCTCCGTCGCGACCAGTCCGGTGATGTCCAGAATTCGGAAAAGGAACGGCGTTTTCACACCGAAGCCTCCATGAAAAGCGAATTTCTGGAACAGCACCGTCGAACCGAGGGGCTGGCCATTTTGGAGGATTTGAACTCGCAAGGCTGGATTGTTCATTTGAGCGGAAAGCGAATAGTCTTCACCCGAGCCACGCCGATAGTCGGGATAGAAATCCGCAGTCTTCATGGAGTAGGTTCCAGCAAAACTGACCTCCTCTTGAAATGGGAGAGCGATGGTATCAATCACTGAACTGTCAGACGCCTGCAGAACCTCGACAGACGCTGTCTCAAAGCGAGCCGCAATCCGAGGCCGACTCGGCTCGTAGGAGCTTTGATATATCCGCCATCCTTTGTAGCGTAGCGGATGATTCACTTCAATGTGTGCCCTCCGCACAACTTGGTCGTCTTCCATGACAGACACAGTTGCAATGTAGTCGCGGATGTTGCCGCTGTCGAATTCGGGATCGAAACGATTCTTAAGCATGGCTTCAGGCAGTTCGATCCTCTCGGACATTCCTTCCTGTCCGAGAATCTCAACGAGCCAAGCCCCATGGCTGGCGCGCTTCAAGATCTGCCCGAGAAGTTCCCCGCCCACAAGGACTCGCTGCCCGGGTGCCAACGGATAGTACTCAACACGAAAACTGTCCACACGCAGCGCAAAGGGAATTTGCGGGGCCTCGACGGTCTCGCCGGGATATCCACCTTGTTCAAAAGCGTGTCCACCCAAACTCGCAAGAAACGCTCCCAGCGCCAGAAGAAACATTCCCGTATGAGCCAAAGGAGGACCGAGATGAGCGTATTGGCCGCATTCGCCTCGCCACAGCTCTCCTGCCTCACTCGTCTCCTGCAACCGACTGAACCTCGCAGGCCAATGGGCTGCGAGCGCTTCCCTCGAAACGCCTGCAATTTCCACATGGAGTGGCAGCTCACGAAGTGCGTTTTTGTCTATGGATATCGGACCGCGCTTCAGCCGTCTCAACACTCCTGGAAAACGCTGAAGAATACACGAGAGGAGACTGACGGCAAGTAAGCCGATGAGAACGCGATACCATGGCGCATGAAAAGGGCGAGTCAACCCAACATCCCGAAGCAGTGTCATTCCCCGTTGACCCAATTTGGTCCAAACAAACTCCGCCCACGACGAGGCCATCGGACTATCAGGCAGGAACTCCGTGACAAAAAGACCAAATACTGAAATGAGCGCTAAGATAATCAAGAGCCATATCGCGAACTTCATGGAAGCCAGCGTAGCCCAAAGACGCAACAACAAGGATTTGGAATTGGTCTGCTGAGTCTCTTTCATTGATGGTAGAGATTGTGTTCTCGGATATAGGCTTCGACTCCGAGAGGAACAAGGTGGCTGATCAGCTCACCGGCGGCCACTCGACTACGAATTTCTGAGGCCGAGATGGCAACTTCCGGTGTCCGCAGGATCCGTGAATGCCTCAAGAAGCGCTCCGGAGCATGGTGAATATCCCAACCGGGACGAGGCAACACGCCAATCTGGCAATCACGATAGAGTCCTTCTGGATCCTTCCAGTTTTCGAGTTCCAAGAGCGAGTCGGCGCCGAGAATAAGCCAGCAGTCGCCGGGTGCCACAGCCAAATGCGAACGCACTTTGCGCACAGTGTCAATGGTGTAGGCAGGGCCTTCACTCTCTTCTTCGATAGTCGCAAGCTCAAAGGCGGGAAAGTCCCCAAGCGCCAGGCGGACCATTTCGCGGCGATGCATGTAGGGTGTAAGGTGCTGCGCTGGCTTGTGAGGAGGGAAAGGGTTGGGGATAATCAGAATGCGATCGAGCGAAAGCTCCAAAGCCGCCGCTTTCAGCGTCAGAAGATGACCATGGTGGATGGGGTCGAAGGTTCCCCCGAAGAGGCCTACTCTCACGGGGCGCTGCCACTCCGATTGTGAAGGGTAGCCAAGAGCGCCCGCACTTGCCCCTCTTCCTTGCGACCGGGGTATTTGGCCAAAAACTTCTCGAGCTCTTCTGTGGCCCGTGCCTCGTTCTTCAGCGCCAGAAAGCATCTCGCTTTGAGGAGCTGCGCCGCTCCCGCCCATTGCGTGTCATAGTAATCGTCCAAAACCACATCCGCATAGAGCACACACGACGCATATTCGTTCACTTTGTAGTAGAGAAGCGAGGCCGCATAGGTCTTCTGGGCAAGGCGATCTCGGCATTCCTCGATATATCTCTGACCCTCGGATTTCAACGGATGATTCTCGTAATCTTCCAAGAATCGCTGGAATTCGTCCAAAGCCTTTGTCGTGTGCTGCTGATCCAAAGGATAGGACGGTGCAAGTTTGAAGTAACTGAGCGCCAAGTGGAATTGCGCTGTCCCCGCCACGGGACTCTGCGGATACATCTGCCTCAAGCGCTGGAATTCATCGGCCGCAGTCAGGTATTCTCTCATTTGGAAATAGGTTAATCCCAAGTAGAATTTGACGGAGTCAATAATGGCTGTCCCGGAGTAATTGAGCACCATGTCCTTCAGGATTTCCTGGGCCTTGTAGTATCGCTCCCGTTCGTACAAGCCCATCGCCTTGCGAAAGCTCTCCTGAGGTCCGGGAAGATCAGTCTGCCGAACCGATTTGGCGCACCCCATAATCAATGCGACCGAAAAAGTCAGGAAGAAAAACTGCGCGAAGAGATTCGATCTGCGCATAGTCCCTATCGTCACAAGATCATCTTTCACAGAAGCTCCATTTCAATTGCGGTGGCCGGTCCTAACGGCTGCGCACCGTAAAAATCACGAAAAACGCTGTGCCAACCGCGATAACAAGGGCCAGTGGCAGAATCCAGCTTTGCACGGCCGACGCGGATTGATGCAGACTATCCGCGTTTTCCACTTGCTGCTGAGGTGGTGTCGGTGACTGAAGCTCTGACTCGGCAGGAACTCCATCCAGGGAATCCGGAAGAGCGTCTGATGCCCATGCAGTGAAGAAAAGTGAGCCCAAAACCAAGCATCTCAACGCACAGTTCATAGCATTTGCAGTCATTTCAGAGGCGCCAAGCAAGAGTCAAGACTCCCGTCAGAGAAAGCGGCGTACGTTTGCGGTAAATCACGCCTGCTGCCAATTGCAGAACATCATCCGGAGTCGTCAGGCGGCGCGCGGGTTTCCGCAGCCAGTTCGCATCCAAGAGCCCAAGCCCCGCCGTCCATGCCCACCGATCCGACCTCGAGAATTGCGTGCCTCCCGCTCGAAGAACGACAGCCCTCAGCGCCCTCCACTCGACCCCCGCATGGGGTTCCAGAAAGGCGCGTTCCGATTTCTGTGTTAGATTCAAAACTTGCAACGACACCGCGAGTCCCAGATGATTCCATGTGAGCGCCGCATTGGTTGTCTGCCTGCCGCGACGGTCCAATGGATGCATAGAAAAAACCCCATCCGGCGGATACTGCTGATATTGGAATCCCACGGCAACGCTCTTGCGTCGCAGAATGACGCCATAGCTATAGGCGTCGCCTATGAAACGATGGTTTTCATAGACCCGGTCCACACGCCCACCAATCGCGATTTGGGGATGCAATTGGAGTTTGAGCAGTAGCGAATTGCGGTAGCGTCCCTCAAGTGGGTTGGTTTCAAATGCCCGACCCGCTGGCAATTCTCCTTCTCCAAGCACGGGTTCGGTCAGCAGCGCCGTCAAGACGAGTACCGATTTCTGAAGACCGAGACCATAAGCGAGAAGACGGGCGCTGTCAACAATTTTCTCCGGAGTGGTGCGACTCTGACCTCGCCAGATTACTGGGAGCAGCCCTGCTGATGCGGGATTCAAGAGTAGAGTCGTCTGCAGTCTTTCCGAAGGTTCAAAGAGTTCGATGCCTGCAGGATTAATGCTCTCGGACTGAGGAGGGCCGAACAGAGCGGCGGTGCTTGCGCACAAGGCAAAATCGCGCGCTGCACGCGGGTCGGGAATCAGGTAGCAAACAGGAACTTCTGCTCGCGCAGAAGAGGCTACCACAACACCCAACAGTGCCATGAGCACGCCCCACAAGACTACTCGCTCCCTCGTTGATTCGCATACCTGCCCTTGCTCCAGCAAATTAGTATCCCCAGTATCGCTGCTATAGCGAGGAGCGGCTGCAACAGAGCGCCGTGGCGAACGGCAAAAGTGACGCTGGAGCAAAGAGGAAGTTCTGCGACCAAGGCGCTTCGTCGTCCAACTCCCGCTTTGCAGACCGTCCATCCCGTGGGCTCAATTAGCGCTGAAATGCCCGTGTTCGCCGCTCGAGCGATACTTCGCCGCGTGACAATCGCCCGCAACCGAGTCAAATCAAGATGTTGATAAGGCCCGGAAGAATTGCCGTACCATCCATCATTTGTCATGTTGACCAGAATTTCTGCACCCTGGTGCACAAATCCTGCCGCCACCTCCGGGAAAACGACTTCAAAGCAGATCAAGCATCCCGCCCTTACTTCCGGCAAAGGCTGAAAAATCGTCAGCATTTTGCCCGGTGCAAACTCGGCCTGACCTAACCGTATCTTTCCCAGAAACGGAAAGACCCGCTGGCCCGGAATGCGCTCGCCAAAAGGAACCAGATGCATCTTGGCATAGCGAGGCAAATCACGCGAGTCCGGAGAGACCTGAAAAGCGGCGTTAAAAGGCAAAGCATCGCCTTCGCCTTTCGCCTCATAATCCAGAGCGCCGGTCAAGAGCGGCATCCCGACGCTGTCCACCCAACGATGAACTTCCTCGCGCGCCCACTGCCGGAAGCGCAGCGGCACGGGTATCGCCGTCTCGGGCCAAATCAGAAACGAAGGCCGTGCCGCCAGAACGATCTCGGATTGCGTTTCATAGAGCGTCAGTGTCTCGTCGGCAGGCATCTCCCACTTCCGCTCGGCCGGAATGTTCGCCTGCACGACACCCACGCGAACCCGTTTCGAGAAGTGCAATCCGTTCAGCCGAACAGCGCCATAAATCCACGGAATCGCGAAAACAATTACGCCCATCGCCACAATTTTCCATCGCAAAGCGCCGCGAACTCGTGTCACGAGAAAGAGAAGCGAGTTCAGCGACACGATCCAAAACGACAGGCCAAAAACATCCGTCAGGTCGCAAATCTGGCAGGGAAGAGGCAGCCGCGCTTGCGAGACAGCCCATATCGGCCAGCAGAAGCCCATCTCGCCCAGCCCAAAGAACATTTCCATGCTGACATAGACAAAAGGGAGAAGGATTGCTCCCCACTCCCTCACGCGGCCCATGGCCCATGAACAGAGCGCCGCTGAAATCGCCCAGTTGAGCGCCAGAATTGCGACGACCGCCAGGGCAGACGCCCAAGCCAGTGCTGGCGGAGCGCCTCTATTCAGCCCGATCCAGTAGCAAATCCCCCCAAAGAAAATCAAGCCTGCGGCATAAGCCCGTCCGAAGGCTTTGCGGGGCGAAAGGCAAGAACAAGCCCAAAGAAACGGAACAAGGCAAACCCACGCCAAAGGAGCAAGCGGCAGCGGCGGAAAACTCAAAACACCAAGAACTGCCGCGAGCAGGAATCCGAATCGCGCCGCGCGCTGCTGCACCTTACGACTCAGCTATCTTCACTTCGCAGTTCTCGGCCACGCTGCGATAGGTGGCTCCGATCACAGCCATGACTTCGACGGCGTCTTCAATCGAAGAGATCGGTTTGCGCTTGTGCCGAATGCACTGAACAAAATGATCTAACTCGAACTCAAACGACTTCTTGTACAAATCCACAGGACGGAGCGGCTTTGCCGGCGTTACATTCACGAGGTCGCCGTGCATTTCTTTGGTGATTTTGAGCGGATTGAGAGCCGCCGCCCCTTGGGTTCCATGAAAACGAGCATAGGCCAGGGTTTCATCGGACATGAGCGACCAGGAACTGTCCACGGCCAGTCCGATTCCGCCCTGCAATCGGTAAAATGCAAAGACGGTATCTTCAACTTTTTTCCCGGGCATAGTGCGCACCGCGGTGGCTGAAACCGTCTCCACCTTCGGATTGCCCAGCAGCCAGAGACAGATGTCGAGGATTTGAATCCCCAAATCCATCATGACGCCCCCGCCCGAAATCTTCGAATCCATCACCCAAAGAGGGCGTGTCCATTTGTCTTTCTTCTTCAGCCATCCCGCGCGAACATGCGTTATTTTGCCCAGTTCATTGGCTTCCATAAAATTGCGCAGTATCATTGAATCCGGTCGAAAGCGATGATTCATGCCAACCATGAGAAGGCATTTGGCATCCGCCGCCGCTTTTGCAATCCGCGTAGCCTCAGCGTGGGTGCGAGCGATGGGCTTCTCCACAAATACATGCTTGTTGGCCGACAGAGCGGCTAACGAAAGCGCCATGTGGGAGTTCGTCGGCGTGCAAATCAGTAGCGCTTCCAAACCCTCGACGCGAAGAAAGCGCTCAGCATCCCGAGAAGAGAAAGGAATTCGATTCTTCTGTGCGACAAGCGCAGCTTTTCTACTCTCGAGGTCACAGACCGCAACCAGTTCAACTTCGGGATGCTTGCGCAAAAGAGGAATATGAACAAGCTGTGCAATCCCTCCAACACCAAGAATCCCCATGCGGATCTTTTCGGTCATACGAAAAAGTGACTGTAGGGGCACGGCGTGCCGTGCCCATTAATTAGGAATCCCGCTCGCCGAGACACGCATCAAGGTAGCTTTGAAGAAGGAGAATTGCCGCGGACAAATCCAGGCGACCGCGCTGTTGCTTCTCCGATAGACCCGCGTCCCGCGCTGAGCGACTCGCCTGTGCCGTCGTCCATCGCTCATCCCATCGTTCGATGGACATCCCCGCCGCCTGCAACTCGTGGATAAACGCATCCACTTCGCGAGCTTTGGGTCCTACTTCGCCCCGCAATGTCAGGGGATAGCCGACGACGACCAGACGGATGTTCTCATCTTCCACCAATTCCGCGAGTCGGCGGACCGTTGCTGTGCCCTGATTGGGCCAGGTCGCAAGCCCCACCGCCAACCGCGCCGACTCGTCAGAAATTGCAATACCAATTCGTCGAGATCCGTAGTCAACTCCGAGCAAGCGCGGCAATCGCTACGGCTCCTGTCCTAAAGGCTTTTTGAGTGCCTCTTTGAGGAGTTTACCGGGTTTGAAGTGAGTCTTGCGGCGAGCGGCGACATAAATCACCTCGTTCGTCTTCGGATTGCGGGCCTTCGGCTTCGGCTTGGTCCGTTTCACTTCGAAGACGCCGAAATCACGAACCTCGATGCGAATCTCCTCGTCAGCCTCGGCCATAATCTCCCGCAAGGTCGTGAAGACCTCGTTGACGATCTTGGCCACGGTGTCAGGCCGCTCGGTGCCTTTCTGGGCGACTCGTTCAACAACATCCTTCTTGATAAAGGTACGCATGAAACCTCCTGCGCGTTTGCTCAGGCTTTTTGTGGGGCGGGACCCTATTTCCTATTCTTTGTCCAAAGTATCTTCGCCAAGGCGTTCCATGTGAAGCACCCCGTGAACCGCCATCACACGGCGAATAATTCGCGTCAAATGCGGCAACGATTTCACCTCGAGAATCATGTGACCCACTGTCACCGCATCCTCCTTTTTCATTTCAAGGTGCACAATGTTGACATCCTGCGAGGAGATGGCTTCCGTGACATCTCGCAGCAGATTCTTGCGATCCGTGGCCATGAAGCGAAGGCGCACATTGAAATGCGTGTCTCGGTCAACATCCCATTCGACAACGATGTTTCGCTGCGGTTGACGCATGAGTTCTGAAATGTTCGGGCAATCCAGGCGATGAATGGAAATCCCCTGGCCCATCGTAATGAATCCCGTAATCCGGTCTCCGGGAAGAGGCTGGCAACATCGGCCAAAATGGACAGCCACATTCTCGAGGCCATGAATGCGCACACTCGTTTGAGCCCCTTTGACTTTGCGAATGGCTCGGCTCAGAAGGGAATCGGTCACTTCCGGCCGTTCCTCAGGCAGCAGCTTTCGGATAACGGTCGAAACGCTAATATCACCTGCCCCTATGGCGGCGTAAAACGCCGAGAGCTCACTGTGCCCGAAGGAAGGAGCAATCTCCTCCAGTTCGTCCTCCGATTTCCGCAAGCGGAGCCTTGTCAGTTCGCGGTGTAGAATTTCCTTCCCAAGGCGCACGGACTCCTCGTAGTGTTGTTCCTTGAGCCATCGCTTGATTTTTGCCCGGGCCCGGCTGGTGACAATGAATTTGAGCCAATCCAGGTTGGGCCGTTGGTTGGCCGAGGTGATAATCTCGACCACATCCCCGGATTTCAGCACCCGCGATAGGGGCGCAATTTGACCGTTGACTTTGGCCGCCATCGCATGCAATCCAACACCGGTATGAACGGCAAAGGCAAAGTCAACGGGGGTGGCCCGCTGGGGGAGCGTAATGAGCTTGCCGCGCGGCGTAAAGACAAAAATTTCGTCCTGAAACAAATCAATCTTGAGATTCTCCAAGAACTCAACGGAATTGGAGCTTTCGGTCTGAGAATCCAAGAGCTGCCGAATGGCCGCCATCTGCCGGTCGAGATCATCTTGATGAGTCGAACCTTCTTTGTAATACCAGTGAGCGGCAATCCCGTATTCGGCCGTTCGGTCCATCTCCTCCGTGCGAATCTGAATCTCGACCTTTCGACCGTCCGGCCCAAAAACTTTCGTATGCAACGACTGATAGCCGTTCGATTTTGGCGTGGCGATATAGTCGGTGAACTTGTCCTGAATCGGCGTGAAAAGCGAATGCACGACGCCCAAAGCAAAATAGCAATCCCTGACCTCGTGAACAATCACACGAATGGCGATTAAGTCAAGGATTTCGTCAAAGGTGTAGCCACGAAGCTGAATCTTATTATAGATGCTGTAGAGGTGTTTCACGCGCCCGAAAACTCGACCTCGAATCCCCAACTGCGCCAGCTCCACTTTGATCGGCCGGATAATTTCCTTGACGATCGCCTCCCGCTCTTCCCGCCGCAATGCGACTTTTTGGGCGAGGTCATGATAGGCGCGAGGCTCCAGTACCTTGAAGGCCAAGTCCTCAAGCTCCCACTTAAATCGCCCGACTCCCATTCGATGTGCCAGCGGCGCATATACATCGCGTGTCTCCAACGCCATACGCTCTTGCGCCTTGCGCGGCAAATAGGAAATCGTTCGCATGTTGTGGATTCGGTCGGCGAATTTGATGACGATGACTCGGAGATCCTTCGACATCGAAAGCAGCATCTTGTGGAAGTGGGAGGCCTGCTTCTCTTCGGTGGACTCGTATTTCAACTCGGGAATCTTCGTCACACCATCCACCAGCATCGCGACCGTCTCCCCGAATTCCGTCCGCAGTTTCTCAAGAGTTGCTGACGTGTCTTCAACTGTATCATGCAGGAACCCCGCCGCGATGGTTGTGTCATCCATCCCGATTTCCGCTAAAACCCGCGCCACCTCGATTAAGTGCACGATGTATGGTTCTCCCGAAAGCCGAAAATGTCCCTGGTGTGCTTCATAGCCAAGACGCAACGCCCGATCCAGAAGATGGATGTCCGCGTCCGGCCGATGCGACAGCGCCAAACGAGCAATGTCCCGAAAGGCGTCCACATGCGCCGACTCCATCTGTTGATAGAGTGGGTGCGCGAGGATTTGGTCTATCACGTCTGTGGAAACGGCCGAGACCGCCTGTGTGGATTCACTGGGGAACATCGTCTATGGGATTCGACAACGACCTAAAATGCTGGTTCGTCTTCTTCGCCGGTTTCCTCCCCGGGTACCGGAGGCAGCTCTTCGGTGAGATTCTCGAACTGAGCAAAATCCTTGACAAAACTAAGCAAGAAATTGCCGGTAGGCCCGTTGCGGTTTTTCGCGACAATGACCTCCGCAATTCCCTCGATGTCATATTCTCTATTCTGGAATTTGTATTTCTTGTTCTTGTAGAGCTCGGGATAAAGCGCCGGGCGATAGATGAAGAGAACCACATCCGCATCCTGTTCAATCGCTCCCGAGTCGCGCAGGTCCGACAGCATAGGCCGGTGCTCGCCTCCTCGATGCTCAGGGCCGCGCGAAAGCTGCGAAAGCATAACGACCGGCACGCGAAGTTCCTTCGCCAGTTTTTTCATCGAAGCACTGACAAAGGCAATCCACTGCTGTTGATTGTCCGTGGGCTTTGGAGGCTGGACGAGCTGCAGGTAATCGAGAATCACAAGGCCGATATGATGCTGAAGTGAGAGCTGCCGCGCTCTCGCCCGAATCTCGGTAACCCCGACTCCCGGAGAGTCGTCAATGAAGATCGGCAGCTCCGACAGACGTGCGGCAGCATCGGAAAGCTTCAGAAATTCCTCCGTGCGCAGCCGTGCGCTGGAACGCAGCTTCTGTCCATTGATATGGGCATCACTCGAAAGAAAGCGCATCGCGATCTGGCGCCGATCCATCTCCAGAGAGAAAATAACGACCGGCTTGCCGTAGATCACCGCCGCATCATGCGCGATGTTCAGCGCAAGCGCGGTCTTGCCCATCGAGGGACGCGCCGCGATCACAATAAGCTCGCCGTCTTGAAAACCCGTCGTGAAATCATCCAATCGGTCAAAGCCCGTGCCGATGCCACTAACATATTCTCCCCGCTTCTTGATAGCGTCAATCTGTCCGAGCGTTTCATGCATAATACCGCGCAGCGCCTCGGCACCTCTCAACCGGCGTCGGCCAATCAATTGCAGAAGTTGCGTCTGCAAATTCTCCAGAAGCTCCTCCGAGCGCGCGTCGGACTCATACCCGTTGCTTGCCGTCTCAGCCGAGAGCGCAATAATGCGACGCAAAATCGCCTTCTCCAGAACATGTTGCGCGTAGTATTCCATGTTCGCGGAACTGGGGACGACCTCCGTCAGGTGCGCCAGATAGAGCTCGCCGCCGATCTCCTCCAATTTCCCCATGCTGCGCAGCGCTTCCGTCACGGTCAACAGGTCAATCGGCTGATGGGCGCTCTCGATTTGCGCCATGGCGCTGAAAATCGTCGAATGCATCGGCTGATAGAAACAATTCTCATCCAGCAGGTCCCGAATGCGAATGAAACTGTCGGAGTCTATCATCACCGCCCCCAAGACGGCTTTTTCCATCTCTACCGCCTGGGGTGGGACGCGTCCTCCAACTTCACTGGCAATCGGTCTGCGGAAAGGCTCGACGCTCACAAACACTTACCCCGATGATTGTATTTCATCATAAAGCCGGCGCAGCAATGCAAAATCTTCTTGTCCCCAATGGATGTCATTGGGATTTCGCAAATAATACGCGGTATGATAAGTGATCAGAACTTGTGCTCCGTCCCATGGAAAGAGCCGCCCGCGCAACGCTTTCATGCTCTCCTTGGTCCCTAAGAGCACTTGCGCGGCGAAACGGCCAACGCATACCAGAATCTTCGGCCGCAAAATCGAAAGCTGCGTCAAAAGATAGGGTTTGCAGGTTTCGATTTCTATCGGCTCCGGGTCGCGATTCTCCGGCGGGCGACACTTCAGCACATTGCAAATATAGATATCTTTGCGGCTAAGTCCCACTTCAGCAAGAAGCTGGTCGAGCAATTTGCCTGCGCGTCCGACAAACGGCACGCCCTGCTCATCTTCCTCTCTCCCCGGAGCTTCGCCTACGAAAACGATCTCCGCCTCGGGATTGCCGACGCCAAAAACGAATTTCTTGCGTGTCTGCCCCAATGGGCAGCGCGTGCATTGATGAATCTGCTTCTCAAATTCATCCAGCGATAGGGGCAGCGGTGTCCATGCGCCTCGCAGAACGCGAAGTCTCTTTGCCACCGGCTTCGGGGGCAAAAATACCTCCGTCTCAAAAAGCGACTGCTGCTCAAAATAGCGCCGCGCCAAATTTCGGGCTTCTCCAAGAGAGTCAGACTGCTTCATGCGCCCTGTGCCTTCTTTGGCTTGCCTCGATAAAACCGTCTGCGCGACTTGTGCTTGACCTTGGAGTCGGATTCCGCCTTCGGAGGCGCGACAATCGGTGCCATCTCTGGTCGCTCTTTCTGAGCTCCTTCATGCCAAAGACGCGCCACACGCCCCAAGATTTCGCGCGCAACTTCTCGCTTAGATAGAAGCGGCAGACTCTCCACCTCGCCCTCGCGACTGATGAGCATGACCTCATTCGTCTCCGTGCCAAAACCTGAACCCTCGCGCAAAGGATTATTTGCAACGACGAGGTCGAGTCTCTTACTTTGAAGTTTTCTCAAAGCGTTTTCAAGGAGATTCTCGGTTTCCAAGGCGAAACCAACGACAACTTGCTTGGAATTTGACCGTGGTAGATTGGCCAGGATGTCTTCGGTTTGCCTCAGATTGACGAGCATGGACGGCTGATCTTTCTTGATTTTCTCAGGCGAGACACTGGCAAAGTGATAATCGGAAACGGCCGCGGCCATAAGAATAATGTCAGCCGTTCTCGCTTCTTCTTTCACTATCTGGCCCATTTGAGCCGAATTGGTAACGGAATGCAACTGCATTCCTGTCGGCGGCAGAACCTCCGTGGGTCCGTGCACGAGCACGACTTGCGCTCCCCGTTCGCGCGCCTCCTCCGCCAACGCAAATCCCATGCGACCCGTGGAGCGATTCGTCAAAATTCGTACCGGGTCCCACGCTTCTTCCGTGCGCCCGGCGGTTACCAGAATGCGCAATCCCTGCAAATCGCGCGGGGTGCTCAAAAGCTGTGCAACTTCACGGAAGAGCTCTTCAGGCTCCCGCATGCGTCCAACGCCAGCCTCTTCTCCCGGGCGCGCCATGTCTCCCTCGGCGGGTTCCACAATGTGGTAGCCGCGAGCGCGCAGCGTGCGAAGATTCTGCTGTGTGGCCGCATTCGCCCACATGCGATAATTCATCGCCGGTGCCAACACCCGAGTGCGCTCAAAGGTTAGCAGGGTGGTCGTGAGTAAATCATCGGCCAAACCTGCCGCTAACTTCGCAATATGATTCGCCGTCGCCGGGGCGACCAGAGCTAACTGCGCCCATGTGGCAAGTTCTGTATGCCACGGCGAAAGCTCGCGCCGCTCAGGGAACATCTCCGTGAAGACGGGCCGACCGATCAAAGTCTCAAAGGTGAGCGGAGTCACAAACCTCGTAGCTGCGGAAGTCATCACAACCTGCACCTCAGCGCCGGCCTTGACAAAAAGGCGGCAAAGGGTGGCGGATTTATACGCGGCAATGCCTCCCGTGATCCCGAGCAGAACGCGGTGGCCTCGCAAATCTGGCGCGTTACTCATCATAATGCCACTTTGTTTTTTCGTTCGCCATTTCCCGCATCGCTTGAATGGCGGGTTTTTCGAAATGGAATTGAGGCCGTGGTTCAGGCTCCTCGGTGTGTACTTCGGTCTCCTCGCCCACCGGCTCGACAACCTGCTGTTCGAGCATCTCCGTCTGTCCAAGCGCCCGGTCTATCTGCCGTTTCTGCAGTTCGCCGATCTGGCGTGACCGTCTGGCGATAATGAGAATCGCTTCATAGATGTTTTCCGCCCTGCCATGAAAATCCTCGGCCAGAAAGGCTCGCTTTTCCTTCTTCTCTCTGTTCATTCTCTATCTGTCACTCCTTTTGAATTGCCTCGTACCGGAATTGCTTCATAGTTCTCTGCAACGGTCAATCTCGCATGC
>DYHQ01000029.1 GCA_020724065.1 Candidatus Puniceispirillum sp.
CGCACAACCACCCCATTCCGACTCAACGGGAAAACCTTTTAGGAAACGGCACTAGTTTGTATGCCTTGATGAGAGACAATTTGTGAGGCCAATGGCGGCAACCGAATTACTCCGACGCACTTTCCATGTTACAGGAGGCGATTTTGACAAGGCGGGAGCGGTCTCGACTGAAGTGAAAGCCCTTCTGATGGAAATTGGAGTGGATAGTGCCACGGCACGCCGCGTGGCGAGGGCCTCGTTTGAAGCGGAAATGAATCAAGTGATGTATGCCGACAAAGGCACCGTGGAGTTGGCCGTCACGGAGGATGCCGTGCAAATGATTTTTCAGGATGAGGGTCAAGGGATCGAGGATATTGAGCAAGCCATGCAACCCGGTTACTCGACCGCGACGGATTGGATGCGAGCGATGGGCTTCGGCCTCGGCATGGGCTTGCCCAACATCAAAGACAATTCCGACGAATTTCACATCGAATCCACTCCGGGTGTCGGCACACGGCTCAACATCACGGTGAAAATGAACCGCGCGTAAGCCCTTCGGAGTGTTATTAGCCCAGGTGAGAATGGAGGATTTCTCTTTGGAAAAGCGGATTCATACGGTAGCCTTCGATAAGGAAAAATGTATTGGCTGCGTGGATTGCGTGAAGGCCTGCCCGACGCGGGCGATTCGTGTGCGGGATGGGATGGCTACCGCGATGTGGGAACTGTGCATTGATTGCGGCGAATGTGTTCGAGTTTGCCACTATGACGCGGCTCTGTCGCTGACTTCCAGTCCCGCCGAGTTGAAGAAATTCAAATACAAAATCGCGATGCCATCGCCGGTTCTTTATACGCAATTCGGACGCCAAGTTCATCCCGACCGCGTGCTGCAAGCATTGAAAATGATCGGATTTGACGATGTCTATGACGAGACCTGGATGTGCGAAATGGTCAGCGCCGCGATTGACACCTATTTGACAGAGTGCTCCGGCCCGTGGCCCTGCATTTCGACCACCTGTCCGGCGGTGATGCGCCTCATCACGATTCGCTACCCGGACCTCGTCGAGCATCTCATCCCGATTATCGCCCCCCGGGAGTTGGCCGCGCGAGATTTGAAACGCAAAAAGGCCGCCCAATTGAGTCTGGCCGAGGACGATATTGGCATTTTCCATATTACGCCTTGCAGCGCCAAGTCGGAGGCCATCAATGATCCTCTGGAGCTCGCTTCTTCGCATCTTGACGGGGCGATTTCCATCCGAGAGGTCTTTGGGCCGATTTCAAAAGCCTTGAAAGAGATTGACCGCGTGGAACTCGAACACAGTTTCAGTCCGATTGGAATGGATTGGGCGATGGGTGGCGGCGAAATCGCGGGGATGCGCAATGAAAATGTCTTGGCAGTGAACGGAGCCCGACAGACTCTCGAAGTGCTCGACCGAATTGATAGCCGGCAGTTCCGCAATGTGGATTTCCTCGAAATTCTCCTCTGTCCCGATGGCTGCATCAGCGGTCCCCTCACGATCGCCGGGCGCTACGAAGCGCAACACACCTTGGCCCTTCTGATTCAACATGTAGCCTCCCAAAGCCGTGTCAAGGAAGAGAAGGTGCGGAGTCTTTATCGGGAGCACTATTTCGCTTTCGAGCGCGAGATTAAGACGCGTCCTGTTCAGCCTCTGGGACCCACCATTACCGAAGGGGCCGCCAAAGCAAGGGAAAAACTTGCGATTCTTGGCCAGTTGCCCAAAAAAGATTGTGCAGCCTGTGGCGCTCCCGATTGCAGAACCTTTGCCGACGATGTCATTCGCGGTCGTGCGAAAATGTCCGACTGCGTTTTCGTCCGGCTTGAAGAACTCGGAGAAACCATCGCACGCGCGCCAATGGCCCAGCCCTCACCCAAAGTCCCATCGGAATGAAAAGTCTTGTTCTGATACCGCGATTTTCTGTTCCCTATAGAAGAAAAAATATGGTGTGAACAAGGAGCTACGGCCGATGAACAACAAGTTGTTATTGATTGAGGTTATCTGCCCCAAGTGCGGGGCGGATTTGAATGAAGGGGACCGTATCCCGCTGGACGGCATGGTGGTTGACACGGGCGCTCGCGGCGTAATTAAGCTGAGCGCGTATTTTGGTGAGTATGGTATCGAAACGGACCTCAATCTCCCGCAGGGGGCTTTGGTGAGATTCTATTGTCCGAAGTGTGAAGAGAGCCTGATGATTTCGCAGACATGTGAGCTGTGTCATGCGCCACTGGCGTCTCTGGAGATCAAAAAAGGAGGGCATGTAGATTTTTGCTCTCGCCGAGGCTGCAGCGGTCACGCCCTGGGCGGCTTTGGAGATGTTGATCAAATGATTGAGCTCTTGAACAGAATCACGGACACGCCGATTTATTGAAGGCGCTCCGACGGTATTCCAAATCAATCGGGTCAAGTTCCTGCCCGTTCCGAATAAGGCGTAGGGCACCCTTGACCTGAGCGCGAGGAGAAAAGCAAGTAAAAATGGATGAACGGCAATTCAATTTCCGACGGATGCACTACGAGGGAGCCGAGGGCGCGCTGATCCCGTTGCTCCAAAAAGCCCAAGAAGAAATGGGCTATATTCCCATCGAGGCGATTCAAATGATCTATGAGCGAACGGGAATTCCGCCGAGTGAAATCTACGGCGTCGCGACCTTCTATGCCCAATTTCGACTCAAACCCGTCGGCAAATACATCGTTCGAGTTTGTCATGGAACAGCTTGCCATGTGGCCAACGCCAAGTCCATCACGGATGCGATTTGTGACACGCTGAACATCGCCAGCGGCGAAACGACGCCGGACCGACTCTTCACCATCGAAACGGTGTCCTGCTTAGGCTGCTGCAGTCTGGCTCCGGTCATCATGATTAACGAGCAGACCTTTGGGAACCTGACGACTTCGTCCGTCAAGAAGGTCATCAAGCGTTACATGAAGGAGAACGGGAAATGACCAGAGCCATTGTGGGTCTGAGTACCTGCGGCGTTGCCGCCGGTGCAGAGGCTGTACTGGCGACCCTCAAGGAGAGGGTGGACGCGCAGACGCTCGACCTCCAGGTCGGTTTCACCGGCTGCATCGGAATGTGCTATCGCGAGCCCCTGGTGGAAATCCGCACAGACAGCGGCGAGCGATTCATCTATGGCCCGATGAATGAAAAACGGATTGACCGGCTGCTGAGCCAGCATATTCAAGAAGGAAAGCCCATTGAAGAGTGGTTGGTATGGACGAATAATGGCTTAGGCTCCGACCGCGAATTTCTCAATCATCAGGTGCGCATTGTCCTTCGCAATTGCGGCCTGATCAATCCCGAATCCATCAGCGATTACATCGCTCAAGAGGGATACAAAGCCATCCAGAAAGCTCTGAAAGAACTCACTCCGGACGCTCTCATCGGCATCATGATAGACTCCGGCCTGCGCGGACGTGGCGGTGCAGGATTCCCGACCGGAATGAAGTGGCGTTTCACCCGTCTTTCCGCCGGCCCCCGCAAATTTATCATCTGCAATGCCGACGAGGGAGACCCCGGCGCTTTCATGGATCGCAGTGTCCTCGAGGGCGACCCCCATTCGGTCTTGGAGGGCATGCTCATCGCCGGTTATGCTATCGGAGCCCATGAGGGGTATATCTATGTGCGCGCCGAGTATCCGAAGGCGATTGAGCGCCTAAAAATCGCGATCCGACAGGCCGAAGAGAAGGGATTCCTGGGTAACAATGTCTTTGGCGCCGACTTCAGTTTCGGTATCAAGATAAAGGAAGGAGCGGGCGCCTTCGTCTGCGGGGAAGAAACCGCGCTGATGAAGTCCATCGAAGGCAAGCGCGGGATGCCTCGAATTCGTCCCCCTTTCCCGGCCGTGAAAGGGTTGTGGGATTCTCCGACCAGCATCAACAATGTCGAGACTTTTGCGAATGTCCCCTGGATCGTGACGAACGGCGCGGCGGCCTTCAGTCATTACGGGACGGAACGCAGCAAGGGGACGAAGGTATTTGCTCTGGCAGGCAAAATCAATCGCGGCGGCCTCGTGGAAGTGCCTATGGGCGTCACGATCCGCGACATCGTCTATAACATCTGCAGCGGGATCAAAGACAATCGTCGTTTTAAAGCCGTGCAAATCGGCGGCCCCTCGGGCGGCTGCGTGCCCATTCAGCTTCAAGACACCATTATTGACTACGACTCCATCAGTCGCACGGGCGCGATTATGGGTTCCGGTGGAATGGTCGTCATGGATGAAACGACCTGCATGGTGGATGTCGCCAGATTCTTCCTCGATTTCACGCAGCGCGAATCGTGCGGGAAATGCACCTTCTGCCGCATTGGAACCCGCCGCATGCTCGAAATTCTCACGCGCATTACAGAGGGCAAGGGCGAGCTGGGCGATTTGGACCTGCTCGATGACTTGGCGCAGAAAATCAAAGATAACTCCCTTTGCGGCCTGGGACAAACGGCGCCTAACCCGGTGCTCACGACTCTGAAATATTTTCGCGGCGAGTACGAAGCGCATATCCTGAGCCGGAAGTGTCCCGCGCATCACTGCACCGCTCTGATTATCTTTTCCGTCATCGCCGCGCTCTGCGATGGCTGCACGGCATGCGCCCGAATTTGTCCGGTCAAGTGCATCAGCGGGACGAAAGGGGAAGTACATGTGATTCACCAGAATCTCTGCACAAAATGTGGCGAATGCTACCGCGTCTGCCCCCGCGACGCGATTTTGAAGGATTAGAGACAGGCTCGTCTCCGAAACCTCTTCGACACAGTCAATCCACAGAAAGGATAAGGAATACGAAATGCCTCTGGTCAAGGTCGAAATAGATGGGAAGAGAGTTCTGGCGGATTCCAGCGAAACGATTCTGGAGGTGGCGCGTCGCATCGGCACCACGATTCCGACGCTTTGCCATGACGACCAACTTGAGCCTTTTGCCTCCTGCTTCCTTTGTGTCGTCAAAGTGAAAGGCAAAGTGGGCCATGTTCCCGCGTACGCGACGAAGGTAACGGATCGCATGGTCATCGAGACGAATACGGCGGAAATCCGTGACGCCCGGCGTACCGCTCTGGAACTTCTGCTGTCGAATCATTATGCGGATTGCGTTGCCCCCTGCCAATTGACTTGCCCTGCGGGAGTGGATGTGCAAGGGTACATTGCTCTGGCGGCTCTGGGCAAATGGCACGAAGCGGTCGCGCTGATCAAAGAGACCAATCCTCTGCCGGCGATTTGTGGTCGGGTCTGCACGAGGCCGTGTGAATTGGCGTGCCGCCGCAATCTGCTCGATGAGGCGGTGGGAATTGACTACCTGAAACGCCATGTGGCCGATATGGATTTGGAGAGCCCTGCTCACTATGTTCCTAAAGTGGCTTCGTCAAACGGAAAGAAGGTAGCGATTATTGGTGCAGGTCCGGCAGGCCTTTCAGCGGCCTATTTCCTTGCACAAAAAGGGTATCAAGTAACCATTCTTGAGGCCATGCCGCAAGGCGGCGGTATGCTCCGCTATGGGATTCCCGACTACCGATTGCCTCCCGATATTCTTGACCTTGAAATCAACACCATTCTTGAACTCGGGGTTGATTTGCGGACGAACACCTGCCTGGGTGAAGACTTCACCATTCGCAGCCTCAAGAAAGACGGCTATGGCGCGATATTCTTGGGACTGGGCGCATGGAAGAGTAGCCGCTTGGGTGTTCCGGGAGAGGAGATCGAAGGCGTCCTCTCCGGCATTGACTTCCTGCGCGATCTCGGACTGCGCAAACGCATCCGATTGCGGGGCAAAGTCGCCGTGGTGGGAGGAGGCAATACGGCCATTGATTGCGCGCGTGCCGCACTGCGGCTGGGCGCCGATGAAGTCTGCATCTACTATCGCAGGACGCGCAATGAAATGCCCGCGCATGCGATGGAGATTCATGAGGCCGAAATCGAGGGTGCCAAGCTCGAGTTGCTGGTCGCGCCTACTCAAGTGCTTTCGCGCAATGGCCGTGTCTCGGGAATGGAATGCATCCGCATGGAATTGGGGGAACCTGATTCGAGCGGGCGGCGCCGACCGATTCCAAAGCGCGGCTCCGAGTTCAAAGCGGATTGCGATTTCATCTTCGCCGCGATCGGTCAATCCACCACTACCGACGAATTGTTTGAAGGACGCATTCCGGATTTCCTGCCTCCGGGAGAAGTCATAGAATTGACCCGTTGGAAGACGATCCGGGTTGGAGATCGCACCGGAGAGACGGATGTGGAGGGCGTTTTTGCCGGAGGAGATGTGGTCACGGGTGCCGCGACCGTCATTGAAGCAGTGGCGGCGGGACGCAAGGCCGCGTTTGCCATTGATAATTACTTCATGAAAGGCAAAGCCCTGCCGGAACCCACGAAATTCAATAGCCGCAAGGACGATTATGACAAAGTCACTCAGGCAGACCTGCGCTACACCGAGGAAATCGCCCGACGAAAAATGCCCACCCTGAGCCTCTCGGAGCGACAGCGCAACTTCGAGGAAGTGGAGCTCGGGTTCACGACGGAGGATGTGCGCCGGGAGGTTACACGCTGCTTGGAATGCGGCTGTTCCGCGGCCTTCACTTGCGAACTCCGCGCTTATGCCAATGAATATCAGGTCGCCGTCCAACATTTTCGCGGGGAAGGGAAGAAATATACCCTTGACCGCTCTCATCCGCTGATTGAACTCGATCCCAACAAATGCATTCTTTGCGGCCGCTGCGTTCGGGTGTGCACCGAAGTCCTGGGCATCGCGGCACTGGGCTTTGTCCATCGCGGCTTCGAGACCATCGTCCGGCCCGCTCTGGGTCAATCACTGCTCGACACGGACTGCATTTCGTGCGGACTTTGCGT
Source organism: Candidatus Puniceispirillum sp. (assembly GCA_020724065.1). GTDB lineage: Bacteria > Electryoneota > RPQS01 > RPQS01 > DYHQ01 > DYHQ01. The sequence goes on from DYHQ01000029.1 coordinate 6,809, forward strand.
GGCGACTTGCCCGACAGCCTCGATTTCAGCCAAAGTGCCGTTGCCCAAACCGGGGCCGTGGAATACAACGCAACACAAGACCGTCTGCAATTATTGCGGAGTCGGCTGCCGACTTGAGCTTTACACTCTTGGCGACATCCTGATCAAAATCGCCAAAGGCCGCGACAATCGCCTTACTTTCGGTAATCATTGCATCAAAGGCCGGTTCGGCTACGAATTCGTCCTCTCGGATGAACGGCTGCTGAAGCCTATGTTGCGAGCGGGGAGGAATCTGCAAGCGACCGATTGGGAGGATGCTCTGAGCCATATCGCGTTGCGCCTCAAGGAAATGATCCGAAAGCACACGGCGGACGAAATCGCGGTGTTTGTTTCCCCGCGGATGACCAACGAGGAGATTTACCTGATTCAGAAGTTTGCCCGCATGGCTCTGGGCACACATCAGGTGACAAGTTTTTCGCTTCTGGTCAATCAAGAACTCTTCGACCCATCTATCGTTTCCACAGCGACCTACCCGGATGTCACTTCCGCGGACGCCACGCTTCTGGTGAATTCGATTCTCGACAAAGAGACCATGGTTGCCGACATTCTGGTGAAGCGTGCGATCCGAAGTGGCGGAAAGCTGATCTATCTCTCGCCGGACGAAGCCGCGCCGGCCAAGTTCGCCGCCGTTTTCCTGCAATGCCGCCCCGGAACGGAGACAATCGTTGTGACGGGTCTGATGCAACTGCTTGTCGAGGCCGCCAGTCCTGATTTGGCGAGACTTGAATCCGTCGAGAACTTCCGGAACTTGGTCGGGAAGCTCGAAGAATTCACGCCCCAAATGGTCGAGGAACTCACCGGGGTTCCGGCCGCCCGTCTCCGCGCCGCCGCGAAACTCATCTCCGATACGTCTCGCAGAGTACTCATTCATAATCGCGATTATCGAGGGCTTCGTTCAGCGGAAGATGTGAAGGTGTTCCAGAGTGCAGCCGTCGTGATGGACGCGAAGATGCTTTCCCTTACGGAGAAATGCAATAGTCAAGGCCTCCTGGATATGGGGGCCTATCCCGCTTGGTATCCGGGCTATCGGCCCATCGAGTCCGAGGACATCGTCGAGGAATTTGAAAAGGGCTGGTGCGTGGCCCTCCGTCATTTGCCCACACAACCCACCGATGTTGCTGAGCGCCTTCGTCAGAAGAAAATCAAGGTCGCGCTGATTTTTGGTGAGGATCCCTTGGCGATGGAAGAGCTTCCCAGGGAGATTCGCCACAGCTTGTTGGCCTTAGACTGCCTTGTGGTGGCTGACCTGTTCTTTACGGAAACGGCGAAAATCGCCAGCGCGGTCTTTCCTCTGTGCAGCTATGCCGAAACGAGCGGCACCTTCACGAATAGCGAGCGGCGCGTGCAACGCATCGAACGAGGGATTCCGCCTCGCGCCGGACTCGAAAACTGGCAAATCATCACCGAGCTTGCCAGTGGCATGGGGTTCCGCTTCCGAATGAACTACGCGAGTCCCGACGAGGTTTTCAAGGAAATCCGCCGGATGGTGCCCATCTACCGAAATGTTATGGTGGACAGCCAAGACGCCGACGGTCTATGGGACATCGGTCGTTTTCCGCTATGGCCTGAGCCATTTCAATTCGCGACGAAAGCGATTCGTTTGCAGCCCGTCAAGGCCGCCGTCGTGCCCACACTTCATCTGGACAACATCGAGCGCCGATTCGCTTCTCGAATGGAGCAGCTTTTTGCAACCTCCCCCCAAAAAATCTCGGAGCTCGTGCACACCTGAGTTTTCACAATCCTTGTTTCAGCGCATCGCAAACCCCTGGAGGTAAGCTCGAGGGGTTTTTCTTTTGGCAAATAGGCACAAAGCACTTGTTTCGAGAAGGGATTGGCATTATATTAGGATAGTTTCGCTTCTTGAGGATGAAGGGATGAGTGACAAGCTTTTTCTGATTGATGGTTCCGCGCAGATCTATCGAGCCTATTTTGCTTTTTCCAAGATGGCTCTCCGCACGAAATCGGGCGAACCGACCAGTGCGATTTACGGTTTCCTGCTGATGCTTCTTACCCTTTTGGAGAAAGAAAAGCCGACGCATCTTGCCCTGGCCTTTGACCGCCCTGAGCCGACTTTCCGGCATGCGATGTATCGAGACTACAAAGCGACGCGAGAGGAAATGCCGGAGGATTTGGTCGCACAGTTGCCGCGCTTGCGACAGGTTCTGCAAACCATGGGTCTGACAATTCTCGAAATACCTGGCTGGGAGGCTGACGATATCATCGGGACTTTGGCGAGAAGAGGGCACAGCGAAGGATTTGAGGTCTATGTGGTTTCCGGAGACAAGGATTTTCAGCAATTGGTCGAAGAAGGAATTTTCGTCTATGATCCGAAAAAGGAGGGAGCGCAGATTCTGGATGCGGAAGGGGTCGAAGAGAATTTCGGTGTTGTGCCGGAAAGAGTCTGTGATGTGTTGGGATTGATGGGAGATGCTTCGGACAATGTGCCGGGTGTCAGCGGGATCGGTCTCAAGACGGCGGCGGCGCTCGTGAAGACCTACGGTTCGCTTGAGGCGGCGCTGGAGCATGCGTCTGAAATATCGAAACCGGCCTTGCGGGAGGCGTTGCTTCGTGACCGCGACCAAGCCCTTCTTTCCAAGAAGCTCGTGACGATTGATACGCACGCACCGGTGGAATTCTCAATAGATGACTTTCGCCTCAAACCGTTCGATTCGCCGGAAGTGGAAGAAATGCTGCGCGAGCTCGAATTCTTGAGCCTCCTCAAATACCTGCCACCCAGAAAAAAAGAGACGCCTAAGTCGGCACGGGACTATCGAGCGATTTTGGAGGTCGAGGAACTGCACAAACTCTTGGAAGCTTGGCAGCGCGAAAAGAAAATGGTTTCGATTGACCTCGAAACGACGAGCATTGACTCGATGCAAGCCGAGTTGGTGGGAGCATCGTTCGCGGGGCGGGAAGGAGAGGCGTTTTTCGTTCCGATCTCAGAACTCCACGGGACGCCCGCAAGCCTGCGCGAATTCCGTCGCTTCGGAAAACCTGTGGACAAGCGTATTTCGTCTTTTCTGACAGCCGCCGCACCTTTATACGAGGACGAAACCATTCCGAAAACCGGACAGAACTTGAAATATGACGGCTTGGTGTTGCGAACCTATGGTGTCGCAGTCAAGGGTATCGTTTTTGATACCTTGCTGGCCGCGTCGCTCTTAGACCAGGGCGCAAAACAACTTTCACTGGATGCTTTGTCGCAGAAATATCTTCATCTGGACAAAATCCCCACATCCGCCCTCATCGGCCGTGGCAAGGATCAGCGTTCGATGTTTGAAGTTGAAACCTCTCAGTTGACGGAATATGCCTGCGAGGATGCGGATTATTCCTTGCGCCTGACACATGTGCTCGGCAATCTGTTGAGTGAGGAGAAACTCGACGGACTTCTGCGCGACATCGAGATGCCTCTTTTGCCGGTACTGCTTGAGATGGAATATGCGGGCGTTCGGCTTGATTTGACTCTTCTCGGAGACATGTCAAAAGAACTGGAGCGCGACCTTAACCGCCTCGAGGGAGAATGTTATGCTCTGGCCGGCGTGCATTTCAACTTGAATTCGCCCAAACAATTGGCCGAGGTGCTCTTTGATAAGCTGAAACTCCCCGTGCAGCACAAGACGAAAAGCGGGCGTTCGACCGATGTGGCGACACTCACCCATCTGGCCACATCGCATGAGCTGCCGGCTCGCCTCTTGGATTATCGCACGCTGGCCAAACTGAAATCCACTTATGCGGACTCTCTGCCGACTCTGGTGCATCCCGACACAGGTCGTGTGCACACGACTTTCAGTCAGGCCGCCACAGCGACCGGACGCCTCTCGTCAGCAAATCCCAATCTACAAAATATACCGATTCGCACTCCGGTGGGTCGGCGCATTCGAGAGGCATTCATTCCGGGCGAGCGAGGGTGGGTCATCTTCTCGGCGGATTACAGCCAGATCGAGCTACGCATCATGGCGCACCTTTCACGGGACGAGAGGCTTCGGGCAGCGTTCGAGAGCGGAGGCGATATTCATCGAGAAACGGCGGCGCTCATTTATGGGGTGTCACCGGAAGAGGTGTTGCCCGAAATGCGTCGAGCCGCCAAGACCGTCAACTTCGGCATGATTTACGGTCAGACCGATTTTGGTCTCGCCGAGGAGTTGGGCATTCCGCGCCATGAGGCACGAGCCTTTCGCGACCGCTATTTTCAGCTCTACCCGGGAGTGAAGAACTTCATGGAAGAAACCATCCGCGAGTGTCGAAAGACGGGTGTGGTTTCGACGCTGGCAGGCCGACAACGCCGCATACCCGACATCAATGCCTCCGAGCGACAGGTGCGCGAGTTTGCCGAGCGAACAGCGATCAATACGCCGGTTCAAGGCACCGCCGCCGATATGATCAAATTAGCCATGGTGCGCATCGCTCAAAAGCTGCGCGAAAAGATGCTCGCGGTGCGCATGATTCTTCAAGTTCATGATGAACTCGTCTTCGAACTGCCGGAAGATGAGGTGGAAACCCTCAAGGTCGTCGCGAGGGCTGAGATGACTGAAGCTTTGCCGCTCTCCGTGCCCGTGGTGGTGGACTTTGGGTATGGTAAGAATTGGCTTGAGGCCCACGGATAGAAAAATTTCCAAAAAATTTTCATAAAAACTCTTGCAATTTACCTTTGCGTGTTATATATTTAGTAATATCTCTTTCCGCGCGAGGTTCGCCTTGAGCGATGAAGAGCTGATCTTTGAATGGATTTCGCATCCACTTCGGCAAAGTCCGAGGAAGGCGATACTGTTCTGGGTGGCGGCGGGATGTGCCCTCGGGATTGTGTACGCGGCGTTTCATGCGCTCGGTTGGGTGATTCTGACAGCGCTGTTTCTCATAGGGTCGTTGCGCCGATTTCTCTTCCCGACACGCTACCGTCTCACGACCTCCGGTATCGAAATCCGACAGGCGATCGGCAAGGTGATGAGGAAGTGGTCCGATTTCAAACGAGCGGACTTCGACCGAAACGGCATTTTCCTTTCCCCGTTCGCCAAACGCTCTCGGCTCGAAAACTACCGGGGCATCTTTCTGCCTTATCCGACCGAAAGGGAACGACTGGAAGGAATCGTGCGTGAAAGAATAAGAGTCGCACCCTGGAATAAGCCGCAACAGCAAGATTCCGAAAGACGATGATGCCGACGGTTCCGAGTTTCTTGAGTCCTGAACAGATAGTGCTCTTTGACCGTATTGCTGACCGCGTGGTTCGATTGCGAATGGCCATGCCCGCCGTTCTCTTTTTGGAATCCGTTCGGCCGCTGAACTTCATTGGGTCACAAGCGATGGTCTTCTTCGCTCCCCTCGTTCATACTCTCTTCTCATTGCGAGAATATGACCTGATTCAGCAGGCTTTGGAACACCGCGACGCCATCGGCTATTTGCTCGAGCTTATCGAGGAGAAGGACACGCAAATGCGGCAGGCGGAGCGAACTGAGAGAGAGGCGCGCCGGAAACGGAAAAAGGAAGCGTTGCGGTGACAGGAAGCCCCTTTCTTTCGGGCGCAACGCTCCTGACCATGAAACCGGGAGAGTTGCCCTTCGTCGGGAACCTGCGCATTGAGGGTCGGCATATCGTCGCACTTGGGGCGGTTGAATCAAAAGCAGGCGATGATCTCTTCGACTGCCACGGCTGTGTTGTAATGCCGGGGCTGATTCAGACTCATCTTCACCTTTCGCAAACGCTCTTTCGCAATACAGCAGAAAATCTGTCGCTTCTTGGCTGGCTCAAGCGGCATATTTTGCCCTTTGAGGCCGCTCACACGCTGGAATCGGTGGCTATTTCTTCCCAATTGGCGGTGGCCGAACTTTTCCTTTCAGGGACAACGACGGTCCTGACAATGGAAGCGGCACGCCATGTGGAAAGTGTGCTCGAGGTGGTGACCCGCTTTGGAATCCGGGCAGTCGTTGGAAAGTCCCTCGTAGACAAGCCGGTGGGTGACGCCGATTTCTCTGAACCACCGGACGAAGCCATTGCCGATGTGTTCCGCCTCAAAGAGACTTGGCATGGTCGGGCGCAAGGTCGCATTGAAGTCTGTTTGGCTCCCCGTTTTGCCTTAGGATGCAGCGAGTCACTGCTGCGACGAGTAGCACGGGTGGCCGACGGCGAGAAGCTCCGGATCCATACCCACGCCGCCGAGAATTATTTGGAAACAGAGCAGGTGCGGTACGGAACAGGGCGCGGCAATATTGAGTACTTGCATTCGCTGGGGCTTCTGGGATCGTCAACCTACATCGCGCACTGCATCCATTTGGAGCCCGCCGAGTTCGACTTGTTGGCGGAAACTGGGTCGCATGTCTTGCATTGCCCCACGGCGAATTTGAAGCTTGGCTCAGGGATTGCACCGATTCCGGAACTGGTATCCAAGGGAGTTTCCGTGACGCTGGGCTCAGATGGTGCGGCTTGCAACAATGTTCTCGACATGTTCCGCGAGATGAACATGGCGGTGCTCATCCAATCAGGGCGATTGGGTGTTGGGCATCTCGGCGCGGCACAGGTTCTTGAGATGGCAACCCGAAAGGCGGCAGAAGCTCTGAAGAAAGACAAGGAAATTGGGACGCTCGAAGTTGGCAAACTCGCGGACATCGTCGTTCTTGACCTCAATCGGCCCAATACTTGCCCATCTGAGAATATTATCGCAGCGATCGTACACGGAGCAGCACCCCAGAATGTGCGCCATGTCTTCGTAGATGGATGGCAAGTGGTTCGCGATGGCGAGCTGACCGAGATAGACCTGAAAGAGTTACTGCCGCAGGCGAGAGAGAGCTTGCGAGAGCTGGGTCAGCGAGCCGGACAACTTGCTTAGAAGCTCCGCCAAGCACTAAGTGCCTATGAGTCCGCGGCTTCGCGAGAAAACGCTTTTGACATAGTTGGCCCCGACGCCGGGGTCGCCCTGAAGGGCGCCTGCTCGCGTCAGAACTCACTGGCATTGGGTCAGAGGAGGTTCGGAGGTGGTCGGGCGACGCAGATGAAGAGAGGGCGGGCCTCCCGAAAGGCCTGCCATTGCATACCGCTGAAGTTTTCGGTGAGGGCAGCGAGAGATTTCAGCGGCCAAATCAGATCGTTCCCGAACGAGTCCCTGCCCTCAGTCAATCAGCTAAGGAGGACCAGCATGAGTCCAACCAAGAAGAAGGCCACGAAGAAAAAGGCAACGAAGAAGAAGGCAACCAAGAAGGCCACCAAAAAGAAGGCAAAGAAAGCCACGAAGAAGGCTACCAAGAAAACCACGAAGAAGAAGGTAACCAAAAAGAAGGCCACCAAGAAAGCTACCAAGAAAAAGGCTACAAAGAAAGCCACTAAGAAGGTTGTAGCGCCTGGCCCGACTTTTCCTCCGGCCCCTTCCTTCGGGGCGTAGTCTTCTTCCAAGCGCCGTAAGAAGAAAGGGGCTGACTCAGAAGTATTGAGTTGGCCCCTTTCGCATTTTTGGTGGTTTGAAAATCGTGGCTCCTTGACTCAGAATCACTCGATTTCACTCAACCGGTGGCAAGTCTCGGATTACACAAACTGCTCCAAACATCAACAAAAGAGGCTGCTCCATACTTATGGGACAGCCTCTTGCCTTTTTGTATGGATTTAGCCATATTGAGGGCACTTAACCGTTCCAGATCCTCTCCGATGCTCATGAGCCGCTCTTAGGATGACCGCCTTTCGCGCACTTCGGCACCGGGACTTTCGCCGGTTCTGGTGCAGCCAGTTAGTTTCCCTGACCGGAACATGGATGCAAAGCTTGGCCTTGGGATGGCTCGTTTGGCGAATGACAAACTCCGCTTTCTGGCTGGGGGTCGTCAGTGCCATGCCCTTCATGCCCTCTCTCTTTCTGGCCTCAATCGGCGGTGTCATCGTGGACCGCCATGTCAAACGGTACCTCCTGCTGCTTACTCAAGGAGGCATGGCAGTTCAGGCGGGAGCCTTAGGGCTTCTTACGATAAGCGGCGTGATCCAACTCTACCAGATTATTCTATTGGCGGGCGTTGCGGGAGTAGTAATGGCCATTGATATGCCAGCCCGATTGTCCTTCATGCGGGAAATGGTTGGAAAAGACGACCTGGACAATGCCCTCGCCCTGAACTCCACGGCTATTAATGCCTCTCGTATCGTGGGCTCCTCGGTGGCTGGCGTCCTGGTGCCAATCGTTGGAGAGGGGGGCTGTTTTCTCATCAATTCGGCCACTTTCGTGGGTGTGCTCGCCACCCTTCTGGGTATGTCCAATCCTGAAAAACCCCGGCTCTCCAGTCGTGAGCCATTCCATGTGCAAATTCGGCAGGCATGGGTTTTTGTCCGCACACATCCCACGATATACCCCCTCATCATCGGCCTTGCTTTCTTTGGAATCTTCGGCTTCACGCCGACCGTCTTGCTACCCATTTTCGCGGACCGTGTCTTGAATGTTGGAGTCCGCGGATTAGGGGTATTGATGGGCGCGGCAGGGGGAGGGGCACTGTTGGGCTCTTTGGTTCAGGCGACGCTGCCTCGCGAGAGTGCCCGGGGCCGCATTGTCTATCAGGGAGCGATGGGTCTGGCGCTGGCTTTCTTGGGATTCGCCCTCTCCAGGTGGTTCCCGCTGTCGCTGGTTCTCATGGCGTTGGTTGGCTTTGCGATGATCCTCATGCTCACCTCGCTTGTCACTTTAATGCTGGATCTTACACCTGAGGAACTGCACGGCCGCATCATGGGCCTCTATACGACGAGCTTCATTGGACTCGCGCCTATCGGCACCCTCCTGGCGGGCGCGCTTGCGTCGGGAATCGGCGCGCCGGCAACCACAGCGTTATACAGCGCGGTCGGCCTTGCAGCAGCATATTTCATTTTCGGGCGTGCCAGCAGGTCGCTCCCGTCTCAGCTCCGTGCCTCATCCTGACTGGAAGCCTTCGAATCTGTAGCTTGTAGCGCCCAGCTTGCTGGGCCATGAAACCTTGCGAGAACGCCTCTCACCTCGGGCAGCGTTACCTTCCCGAATCCCAATCGAGCATGCAAGTCGGAAGCTCAGGCCACATGAGAGCCCGGCAAGCTGGGCGCTACTTATTCTGTATATCTCCACGCGGTGGTGAAAAAGTGGAGGCTATGGCGTCCGCCCGACGCGGCAAAACCCTGCCTTCTGCGGATGGAAGGACGAATGCTGCGAGGGCGTCGTCAGAGGAATTCAGGCTACAGGAAGCCAAGGAAAGAAGGTGCCTCGACCGTTCTTGCGGGGGTCAAAAGAGGGCTCTCGCGAGTAGGTTTGGGATTCGTCGGTTTGCAGACCGTGCTTCCGGGGAGCCATGATGAGGGCGGTTAGCGCAAAGAGACAGACCGTCCCCGCCAGAATGAAGAGGAGTTCTTGGAACCAGCTTGGCTGAGAAGCGGCCAAACGAAGCATTACCGGGTCTCCGGGCAAGGGATAGGGCATTTCTCTTCCACTTTTTCTGACCTCGATATAGCTCGGATAGTTCCCATAGAGGATTCTGGCCAGAGAAAAAGCAAAATTTGTGAAAGAAACTCTTGACTTTGAGCTTTCAAGCTGCTATATTTAAGAATATAAATTTCGCCGCTGAGAACCCACCCCCGAACGGGTAAGTCCGACGAACCGGAACTTCGTCGTTAGGGCACCGATGAGCGGAAGCGATCGAGGGGTTTCCGCACCGAGATTCCGCAGCATGACGCAGGGAAGCGTGGGGGATCGGCTCCTTTGAAGTCTCCGGCGTTTGGGTGGCAGGGCCAGCCGGAATGATTTTGTTCGCCTTTTCTGTTAGCACGACCAAGTAAGCATATAATTTGTTCATTTCAAACTGTGCCAGAGATGTCCGTTCAGGATAGGCTCCTTCCCGAATGAAAACAGGGTTGGGCTCTGTTCCGGATATCATGGTTTCTGTCGTGCTAAATCGCATTTCTCTTAGGCGAAAAGGCTAAAGGCAGTCAATCAGAAGGAGACAAAAATGGCCACGAAGAAAGCGACCAAGAAGAAGGCGACCAAAAGAGCCGCCTGTGGGAGCCACATGAAGAAAAAGGCAACCAAAAAAGCCACCAAGAAGGTGACCAAGAAGAAGGTCACTAAGAAGAAGGTCACTAAGAAGAAGGTGACCAAGAAGAAGGTGACCAAAAAGCGGGTTGTCCGTCAGCCGAACCCGGCTTTCATGAAGCCGATGCAGCCGGACATGGTCTTGGGCGAGGTCGTTGGCAGTAAGCCGCTGCCGCGCACCGAGATTACCAAGAAGCTGTGGGCCTACATCAAGAAGAATGGCCTCCAGGACACCGTCAACAAGCGGATGATCAACGCCGACGAGAAGCTGCGGCCGGTTTTTGGCGGCAAGTGGCAGGTCAACATGTTCGAAATGACCAAGCTGGTTGCCAACCACATTTCGGAGGCCTAAGCGCGTTTTGCGATTGAGGTGAGCGGCGCGTCAGGTCTTCGCCTGATGCCGCCTACCCGGCTTCCTACTTTTGCGGCTGCCCCATCGAGAAAGGGGTGGCCGCAACTTTTTTGTGTGGAAAATCCAGGCTGGCGCAGGGACACGGCAGGCCGTGCCCGCCTCTATACAAGAGAGAAAAAGCCGCTCGGCACGGGGAGCGGCGACGGCAAAATAAGTTGGGACACGGCCTGCCGTGTCCGTCTCGTCTGGGGCATGACGCGCCGTGCTCCTACCTTTCTATTTGACTTCGACTTCGTAAAGCTCTTCGTTTGGCCCGACCAAATGGTGGCGGCGGGCTTCCTCTTCAAGGGCCAAACTATCCCTGGCTTGCAGTCTCTCGAGATGCTCTCGGAGTGCGGCATTCTGCTGGCGAACGAGCTCGAGTTCTTCGCGAACTTGCGCCAGCTCGCGCCGCTTCTCAAAATACCGTATCAGACCTTCCTCGCCAAAGGCCAGCAGGCTCGCAAAGACAAGCAGGATTCCCCCCGCAAGTCCCGCCAAAATCCAACGGCGTGTTTTCCGCTCGAGCCTCATTGCGCTCTTAGAGTTGCCAGAATCGCCCGTAGAAAACGGCATCCGCGCCGAGTTCTTCCTCGATACGCAATAGCTGGTTATATTTGCAGATTCGGTCTGTCCGAGAGGCAGAACCTGTTTTGATTTGACCGCAACCGGTTGCCACGGTCAGGTCGGCGATGGTCGTATCCTCGGTTTCACCGGACCGGTGCGAAATCACCTGCCGATAGCCTGCACGCCGCGCCAGATCAATGGCATCCAGCGTTTCCGATAGAGTGCCGATCTGATTCGGCTTAATGAGGATGGCGTTGGCGACTCCCTTCTCGATTCCTTCCTCCAACCGGTGGACATTCGTGACGAAAATGTCATCTCCCACGAGCTGGATTTTGTCTCCCATTCTTTCGGTAAGAATTTTCCAACCCTCCCAATCATCCTGAGCCATCCCATCTTCGATGGAGACAATCGGATAATCCTTACAAAGCTCGGCATAGTAATCTACCATCTGCCCCGATGAAAGCGTCTTCTTCTCGCAGGTCAACCTATAGACTTTCTTCTTCGAGTCGAAGAACTCAGATGAGGCCGGATCAAGGGCAAGGGCGATTTGCAGGCTGGGTTTGTAGCCTGTTTTTTCGATGGCAGCAAGGATGGTTTCGATCGCTTCGCGGTGGGTTTTCAGTTCCGGCGCAAAGCCGCCCTCGTCTCCGACATTCGTTGAGAAACCCTTATCCTTTAGAACCTTCTTGAGAGTATGGAAGGTCTCGACACCCGCCCGAAGCGCTTCCGAAAAGCTGCCGAATCCCCGTGGCACAATCATGAACTCCTGAAAATCGAGCGGATTGTCCGCGTGGACGCCTCCATTCACGACATTCATCAGAGGAACCGGCAGCGTCTTTGCGCCGACACCGCCCAGATATTGGTAAAGGGGAAGCTCCAGTGCGATCGAGGCTGCTTTGGCAACGGCGAGCGAAACACCCAAAATCGCATTGGCGCCCAATTTCGCTTTGTTCGGTGTGCCGTCCAACGCGCGCAGTTTTGAGTCAATCTCCTGTTGGTAGCTGGCGTCCATTCCGATAATTTTCTCGGCAATCTCGATATTCACCGATTGAACAGCCTTCAAAACGCCTTTTTTCGAATAGCGTTTGGGATCATCGTCACGCAATTCGAGAGCTTCGTGAGTTCCTGTGGATGCGCCGGAGGGAACAATCGCTCGGCCCATCGCCCCGCCATCCAGGACGACTTCGACCTCAACGGTCGGATTTCCACGCGAGTCCAAAACTTCGCGAGCAAAAACATCACTTATCTCTGTCATGGGCACCTTATGAAAATGGTTGTAAGGAAAGAGCGTCTGCTCAACTTAGAAATACCCTCAGCCAATATACAAAAAATTCTGTCGAAAATCCAAAGAACAACAAAGGCCTCGGAAATCCGAGACCCTCTTTTCATGGAGACAGAGGTGAAGGTATCTTGAAATCAATTCTTGATCCAATATCACCCCCCTTTGAGCCTATCTTAAATAATGCTTGACAGGGAGGACCAGTTTTTCGTATCTTGGAGACATCATTTATCTTCTGGATCGAGGGAAAAAAGGGAGTAAGCGACATCTTCTCGTCGATGAGACGGACACCTGTCATTCCCATCATT